>JAOZNG010000234.1 GCA_029933895.1 archaeon | reverse complement strand
ATTATTTTTTTCCGGGTAAAGCAGCATAAACGAAGGCGATACAAGGTATATTTTTTCAGCCCCCTCAACCCTCCAGTTGGGGAAATAAGACATTCTTATTATGTGCGGTTTCCCTGGACAGGATGTGAAAAAACGTACCTCATAGTCTCCTATTTCCTCCCTTATGGAGCAATTAGCCCTGAGAGGTATCTTGTTCAGGGAATCCAGATCAGAGGCTGTCTGGTTGAAAAACCTGAGGTCTCTCTGCTGGAATTCGTCGACGAAAACCAGGGGTATGTCAAGAAGCTCCTGCCTCCGGAACCAGTCATAGGATGTCTTTTTCCAGTTCCCAGTCCTGTAGAGAACGGGTTCGTTACGGGGAAGGATAACGTACCTGTTTTCGTTGGTTAAGAGCTGGTATATCTCGTAGTCCCCGATTGTTTTACCTAACCTGTATTCTGGATTAGACCTTAATTCGTCTTTGACTTCATCACTTCTGGCTATGAAGTATCCTACATTAAACATCTTCAGGTGCTCTGTGCCGTGGTTAAGGTTCCTCTCTGTGCAGGGGTAGTTCATCCAGAATGGGCAACTGTTCTGTTTGGAGATCTCTGACTGAATGTAGAATATGAAGGGGGCTGATATGGAGGACTGCATGTAGAGACCTTCAAGAGTTGCTCTCCCGCTGAACAGGGGCAGCGACTCAAAGGCTCTTGAGGAGCCGAAGGTGTTGTGTTTGTCGGAGTGCTCGTAGACAACCCTTGAATCATTGAATCCTCCCTCTAAAAAATCATTTATCTCCCTGAAGGTGGACCAGCTCTGTTTGCCCTCGAATCCTTCATAGTTCCACCTGATCCATGAAGGGATGTATCCATTGTATCTGTTTTCCATCAACTTCGGGATTGTTTCCTTAGCCCATTTATCCGTTAACGCATTTATGCTGCAATTACCTTCCAGAACCTCCCTCGTGTCTCCGGCTAACAGCCGTGAGTTGTTAACCCATAATGTGGTTAAAAGCAGGACTATTATCGGGAGAGCCCATCTCCCCCTTAAACCCTCGCTTGCTTTCCCCAGGGTATAGGCTGCAGTTAACACAAAAGAGAGCTGTATGAAGGGTATGAATCGTATGTCCACGATTCCGATGTAGGGTGATATGAAAAAGAGGATGACCGCAACTGGTATGGTGAAATAGAATAAACCTATCCCTTCATCTCTCCTAATCAGACAATAAACTAAGCCTGTAGCAGAAAAGAATATGAAGGGCAGGAGTATGGGTGGGGTAATCTTCCAGAGGTCGTCTATAATCCACCTCAGGGGGTAGGAGGTGGTGTAGTCTAGATGGTAAACCAAGGGAAGCATCCAGAAGCTGACGAGCATGAAAGACAACAGATAAACCCTGAAGAGATAGCGGAGTCTCTCCAATAGCTCTCTTTTATCAGGTATCGCTAGGAGATAAATGGATGAAACAACAGCCAAGATCACGGTATAAACGTGAGTGTAGGCTATCAAAGCCAGCAGTATGGCATTCCATATCCAAAACCTTTTTGATGTTACACCCCTCTCCAGGAATCCAAGAAACAGCACGGTTAAGGCCAGGCTTAAGCTGTAGGAGAACTCTCCCGCAAGCACTGAGGGTATATTACCCCCC
>JAOZNG010000233.1 GCA_029933895.1 archaeon | reverse complement strand
TATCAATGTTACTGTGCGTAATCTTGGTGTTGTAGAAGTACCAAATGTAGTAGTAAAAATATACATAGACGATGTTACACTCAATGAGACAACCATTACACTCCTCACTCAGCAGTCGGCAAGTCTCGTGTTCAAGTGGAAAGGCGAAAAAGGCAATCATACAGTAAAGGTGGAAACCGACCCTTACAACATAGTTAAGGAACTAAATGAAACGAACAACGTGGCTGAGCGAACGATAACTGTCCATGCATTGAAGGAACAGCCGTTAGATGAAGAAGAAAGACCAGCAGATTATTGGCGGATGATGTATTCAATAATTGCTGTTATTATCATAGTGGCAATTTTAATTCTATTTCTCCGGTTGAGAAAACGCAAAGGTGGTACCGAGAATAGAAAAAGGAGGTGGGGTAGAGTAGATGAAAAGACGACACAGCAATCTACGAAAACGCAAGAGCCGTCACAATTACCTCAGCAATCACCGTTGCGGGAGAAGGTATCTTCTCAAGATCTCCCGACGACAACCTGTACAGATAGTGAAAACATCTATCAGGAGGATGAATCCCATCCCTACCGGTAAGTCAACCTACTCCAGGGCAAACAGGTATACCCCAGATGTGCCCTTTAATAGCACTACATTCTTGATCCGAGATATGGCCAGACATTGATATCACGGTGGAAGAATGCATTTATAAATAAATAATTGTTGGGGGTTAATCAAAACTCTCGAGTGTGAAATACCCTGAGGCTCTGAGAACAATGGCAGTATACCTCCTCTCCAATGCGGGAAAAGAGTTTTCATACAGATCCCTGAAGGAGATAACGGGGATAAAGCATGAAGTCACCGTGAAAGAGTATCTATCCCACCTGGAAAATGCTTTTCTGCTTGACACCGTGCGAAAGTATTCTCCATCTCTTAGAGTTCAGGAGAGCTATGTGAAGAAGGTCTACGCCTCCGATACTGGGTTCCTGAACCTGGGAAGGAGAGCCAGCAAGGATCTGGGGAGAATCCTGGAAAATGCTGTATACCTTCACCTGAGAGATAGATACGATGTTTTCTTTGGCAAGAACAGAAGAGAGGTTGATTTTCTGCTGTGCGATAACCTGAAACCTCTTAAAATCGTAAATGTCACATATGAAGTAAATGATAGAATAACGCTGAAGAGAGAGATAACGGGGCTCAAACATTTTATGAACGAATACGGGGTACCGGGGGAGTTTGTGAGCATGTATCCCTTCAATGCAGATGACATCCCGGTCCGGCTCGCTCATAGGTTCTGTGCAGAGTTAAATTGAAAAAGTGTGTCTCCCGGGTTCAGGTCATTTTTTAGAAAGTTTTTGTGGTCTTATCCCCGGGGGGGTAGGGGGAAGTAGAAAAAGAGCCGCAGGGGTTTTTAAGTGTCTTCCTCCATGGCTGAAGCCCCGGAGGTTTTTCTTTCTCCCCGGGGACCGGGGGCCCCGGGTGGGAGAATCTATTGGCTGGGCCCCGGGTGAAATGAAATTGTGGGGGATTTTCTAATGACCCCGGGGGTAGATACCCACCTTCTACCCCCACCTTACGCCCCTCCGCTGGCCCGGACCCATCCCCCTCCGGGCCTGCTCGGGGCTTTATTACTTCCCTTCTGATGTTTTACTAAC
>JAOZNG010000004.1 GCA_029933895.1 archaeon | reverse complement strand
CCCTGCAAGCTCGCTGACGAAATCAGCCAGCATCCCAATCAATCCAGTCTCAACCGTTGCGCCGACGATAATAAACAGCATCATGAAGAATATGAGGGTGGGCCACTCCACCTCCTCAAGCATCTCGACAATGTCCGCGCGACTCAAAAGCAAGAGAACAGAGGCTCCTGTTAGGGATGCGATGCTCGGCTCCATATGCAATATGCCATGCACAACAAACAATAGGATAACAAACCCCAGCACTATAAGGCCGTACCTTAGCAGGGCCTTGTCTGTTATCCTGTACTCTCTCCGCAGCCTCTCAAGCAGCCCGTCAACGTCATCCACTTCAACCTTCATATATTCCTTCCTGTACTGGAATCGCATCATGATTATGAGGGCTGCCATAGATAAAACAACAACAGGAGCCAGATTTATTATGAATTCATTGAAGGTGAGGTGAGCGTATGAACCGATCATTATGTTCGGCGGGTCTCCGATCAGGGTTGCTGTCCCCCCGATATTTGATGCCAGAACCAGCGGTACCAGGAATGGCAGGGGGGATATACCCAGAATCAAGGCAATCTCCACAACCACAGGAGTTAAGAGGATCATGGTCGTTACATTATCCAGCAGTGCTGACGTGACTGCAGTAACAATCATCAATATAATGCACAGGTGCCATATATTCCCTTTAGCGAACTGGTATGACTTGTAGGCCATCCACTGGAACACACCAGTCCTCTTCATTATTGCGACAATAATCATCATCCCCATAAGCAGGAAAATCACATTGAAATCTATTGCATTAATAGCATCCTCGAAGGATATTATGAAGTATTCCTTGTCAAATGTCCCCATAGTGTATGTTATAAACAAGAGCGATGCCGCCCCCAAAAGCGCTGCGTTGGTTCTGTGAACTACCTCGAATGAAATCAGGACATAGATTATGAGGAGGACTAGGGCAGAGATATAGAATGCAATCCCCGCTTTTCTTGTGAGCACAACGTCCCTGAAGGCATAGTATGTATCTCCTTCCAAAACGAAATCTGTTACCTCTATCTCCTCTGTTTTATAGCTTGGTTTAGACACCCTGAATGTTATCTCTGTCTTCTCTGTTGCATTCTCTATTCTGGTGGAATATACCCCTGTTTCTTGTGCAGATCTTGCTGTATTCTCTGTTTCGTAGGCCTCCCCGTTGACGTAAATACTGATCTCCGCCCCGCCAACTGGCTGGTTTTTTAGGTCCTTTATATGTCCTGTTACTATGGCCTTGTGCGTTCCTGAATCATCTGCTGTTGCTGTATAAGTGCTTAACAGGATGAACAACAGAAATAGTGGAATCATACCCCCCTTTTTTGGTTTCATTTTTATTACTCTACAGTAAGTTAAATATAACAATTAATCATGTAAATATGGTATCTGAGTCCATAAATCAACTGTAACCGAAGATGTTCAAACCAGTGTCCATGAAGAAAGTCCGTTTAGGTGTGCTGGACAAATACGTTGAGGATGTATCCAGGGAACTGAGCAAGCTGGGTGTTATGCAGATAGTGGATATAACAAAAAACGAAGACGTATCAGCTGAAACAGCAGAGGGACACGGTGGAAGTAATTCAGAGTTCTGTGCAGATTATCTCAGGAGGATAAACCACGTGATAGATATCCTCGGCGTGGTTGAGGAACACGACGCATTCGGTGAACTGAAGGCCGTCAGAGAGAAGATTATCGTGAAGGAGAAACCATTCAGCGAGCAGCTGTCGGACGTGAAAAACAGGCTTGAAGGCATCGAAAAAAACGTCATCCCAATTCATGAGAGGTTTCTTGAGTTATCCGGGAGAGAGGAGCGGCTTATGGGTGATAAAAGGGATCTTCATACACTTGATGTGCTTGGAGTTGATGTGGACTTCATAACCGATTCACGATTCCTGTACACCACAGCCGGAGTAATCCCTGCTGGGAATCTGGAGTTATTGAGGGATGAATTGGGGAGCTCTGTGGGTGATGAATACATACTATTGAAGGCTGATGAGGTGACGGTAGATGGGGGGGTTCCTGTAGCAATCTCAATACCTGTTGAAAAAAAAGAGAAACTGGATGATATACTCACCAGACTTGATTTTTCAAGGGTGTCCCTCCCTGGGTATGCTGGCAGGCCCGGGGATGTGCTCAGGGAAGTGGAGAAGGCGCTTAAGGGGTTAGTTGATGAAAAGAAGAAGTTAACCCAGCAACTTGAAAGCTACAGGGTGGAGCATACAGATGATCTTCTTGTTATCAGGGAGATAATGTCTATAGAGAAGGATATAGCTGATGTGGGGGGATTTTATGGCAGAACAAAAAGGGTTTACATTCTGGAGGGCTGGGTTCCGGAGAAAAGAATCCAGGACCTGCTCAGAAGAATACGGAGAGTAACCGACGAGAACTTTTTCATTAGGATAGAGAATCCAGGGGAGGATGATGTTATCCCAACCTGCCTGGATAATCCACGAATCTTTAAGCCGTTTGAGGTTATCACCCGCACCTTCGGGTTTCCTGGTTATAAAGAGATTGATCCAACCCCTTTGATTGCTGTGACTTTTCCATTGATTTTCGGGCTTATGTTCGGTGATGTGGGACATGGTTTGATTGTTGCCTTGGTTGGGCTTGTTTTCTTTGTTTTAGGTAAAAATGCATTGAAGGATCTTGGTTTCATTACTTTATCCTGCGGGGTTTCTTCTGCATTTTTTGGTTTAATGTACGGGGATTTCTTCGGACTCCACAACATAATCCCGATCATCTGGATCTCTCCGTTGGAGAGCCCGAAGATATTCCTCATGTTTGCGATTATTGTTGGGATGACTCATATCGGTGTTGGGTTGTTTATGGACCTGCTTAAGTTGATACGAAAGAGGGAGTATCTACATGCTGTCCTGAGGCCTGTGCCAAAAATCTGGTTTTATTATGGAGTCATCGCCTTCGGTTATATCTGTGTCTCTGATTACGGTATGAACGTGACCGAGTGGTCTAAGAATATATTGCTTGCTGTTCCATTATTTCTATTTCCCTTGCTGGTGATCGCTCTGGAGGGGGTCATCGAGAACCTGCCTCACCTCAGGCTGGATAAACTCCCCGCGCTTCTTTTCGAGGGCGGGTTTGAGGTTTTTGATACAATACTCCTGTTTTTATCAAACACCATCTCATATAGCAGGATTTTCGCCCTGGTTCTGGTCCACGCCGGGATGTTTCTTGCACTCTATAATGTCTCCGACATAATTACCGGGGTTGACAGCGAGCATATCACTTTTTCTGCTATCACTTCACTAAATGGTTTGTTTTGGTTGTTGATTATCCTCGTGGGCACTTTATCTATTCTGGGGCTTGAGGGTTTTATTGTCTTTCTACACACACTCAGGCTTCACTACTATGAGTGGTTCACAAAGTTCTTTGATGCGGATGGTGCAGAATATTCCCCGTTTACCGTACAAAGAATGTATACTTTAATTGAGGAGTAAACATTATGTTCCTATTAATATATTTAAAAAAAATTATATCTATAATGAGGTGAAAAAATGAGGTTATGGAAGTTGTTAATACTGTCTGGAGTGTTGGTTTTATTTATGGGAATGACCTGTGCACAGGAAGAAAACAAGGAAGGTGGGTTACCCTCCGGAATGAAGGAGATTGCGGCAGGCATTGCTATTGGTTTATCGGCTCTTGGAGCGGGACACGCCGTCGGCGTGGCTGGTGCTGCAGCTATCGGGTCAATAACCGAGAAACCGGAGCTTTTAGGTAAGGCACTTATATTCGTAGCATTCGGCGAAGCCCTTGCTATCTATGGGCTCCTGGTGGCTTTCATGATACTGTTCAATATCGGAGCCTAAACCCGGGAAAATACAGAATGCATAGATGTAACCTCAACATCTATGTGTTTCTTTATCTATTTCAGGCTGACGATGGCTGATATTAACGTTAAGGACTATGCATACTGCAATGCCAGAATAAGGGGGATGAAGAGCCATCTTCTGGATAAAAAAGAATTTGAGAGGGGGTGTGGTCTTGATGACTTATCTGCCTTCATTGGTTTCCTTGAGGATAATGGTTATCTGGAGCTCTTTGATTTAAAGGAGCACAGCCAGGGGGCTGTGGAGCGGGTTCTGTTTAATCATCTTCTGGAAAACCGCAGGGTGATATGTGGTTTATCCTGCGATAGATGCAGGGATTTCATGTGTGAAAGAGTCAGGAGGCCTGAGATAACCGCTATTAAGGGTTTAATAAATTCCAAACCAGAAAACAGGGCGCCCTTCGAGATTGCATTAACTGATGAGTTAAGGAACCGGTTTAATCAGATAAGGGATGCACAGGACATGGAAAGGCTGATAAGTCTCTTTGAGGGTACCAGATACGGGGATACATTAACCAGTGCGATGGAGGATTACAGAAAAAACAGACTTACCTTTCCGTTAACCATCTCCCTGGACAGGTACCATTTCAGCAGGCTGTTAATTACCATGAGGTCTTTTGAGAACACAGACCGCAGGTTGGCCTATGAGATAACGGGAGCTGAGGCGGACGCAATAAACATTATGACTCTGCTTAGAACCCGTGGGATGAAGGATGCAGAGAAATACCTGCTCCCCCATCACCACCACATAGGCGGGGAATTATTAGATGACTGCATTAAGTCAAGGGATGTTGCTGACGTGCTTGATAAGCTGTCTGAAACAGTCTATGCTGCTCCTCTTAATCTAGGCCTTAAGGAATATAGTGAAACAAACTCGTTGTTTGCTTTTGAGAAATCACTGAGGCAGTATCTCGTCAGGATGAACAGGGTGATGCTCGCAACAAAAGCATTTAATATAAGCACTTTGCTGTCGTTTCTGGCGTTGAAGGAGAATGAGATAGATAATCTCAGGAAGATTGCTGTCGGATTAAGCAATAATCTACCCGAGGATAGAATCAAGGAGCTCCTCATCTACTGAAATCGTTTCGTTATTCTCCACACAAAAAACCCCAACCCCACTGTTACCCCAATAAACATGCAAACAACACTGAATATCTTGCTCACCAGGCTCCCGATGAAGTAGCCGAGGAGGATGAAGAACAGGGTGATTGCAACAAGCTCTACTGCAAGGGGCATGGCATCCCTCATAATCCCTAAATCAAACTTCATCTTTTACCACGGGGTTTTTTTGAGTTTCAGCATCCATGCTATGATGTTACCTAATAAGTGGATTACTGGTGTTATCACCATTAAGACATAGAATCGTGGGTAGTCTATTTTATACAACATGAACCATGAAAGGAATACTGCCCCGAACACGAAATCCAGCTGGTCTAGCAGGGGCGCAGGGTCTCCCCTCTTCAGACCTGACTGCCTTTTTATGAAGCTTGCGACCAGATCCCCCAACAAGGCACCTAGAGCCAGAATGAAGGCCAGTTCTACCGTCATCTGGGGCAGGGTTAACAATCTATTTCCAAGAATCGAGGAGAGGAATAATTCAGCGTCCAGGTGGATGTTTTGCTGGATTAAACCTGCCAATGTGCCGCCTCCCACTCCAAAGATTAAACCCCGCCAGGTCTTCCCGTCACCGAAAATCCTCTCTCCCAGGAATTCCCTGCCCCCATCTATTGGTTTCCCCAGCCACTCCAGTTTCTTTATTTTTGACACATTAACTGGTATGGAGTTGGCGAAATAAGCGGGCAGGATGAACCACAGGGCATCTATGACCCTTAAATCCATATCGAAAATCATTTTTCTCTCACTTCTCTTCCATAGCCTTAAGAATAGCGTCGCTTCCAACACCAGGGAGACATATCACGTAGTTTGCTCCCGCCCTCTTCATCTTGTTCAGGGAGCCTTTCTCGTTGGATCTTGCATAAACCTCAATGTCCCTGTTAAGTTCCTTTGCAGCAAGTATTGTATACACTGCATCGGGGTCTGAATTCAATGCAACAATAATTGCTTTCGCGTTATCTATGTTGGCGTTCTTTAAAGTCTCTGAGTTTGTTGAGTCTCCTGGAGTGGTATTGAATCCCTTGTCTCTGGCTTCATTAAGTTTCGTCTCGTCCCTGTCTATCACAACAACATTACGCATTCCCAGGGAATCGGCTATGAGTGAGCCGACATTCCCGTATCCGCAGAGTATTATGTGGTTTCTCATTTTTCTTATGCTTCGCTTTATCCTCCCGAGAAATACCGTATCTATTATCCTGCTTTCGAGGAAGAAGCTAATAAGCTCGCTTATTAAATAAAATAAGGAGAACATTCCAATTAAAACAAGGGCTATCGTGAAAATCTTTGATGATTCCGTGGTCGGGTGCAGGTCTCCGAAACCAACACTTGTTATCGTTATAACAGTGAAATAGACCGAATCCAGAGGTGAGAAGCCCTCAAGCCACATGTATCCAGCTGTTCCTATGGCTATTGTTGAAAACACAAGCAAGAACGCTGATATAAGCCGTATGAAACGAGAGCAGCCGGTAATCATTTCCTTTCAGGTAAACTATTAGCTGTCAGGGAATTTATAAGATGCATAGGGTTTATGGTGTCAGTCTGTGCCTGTCTCGTGGAAACATCACCACATCCCTTATTGATAAATCCAGCAACTGCATCATCAGCCTGTCAACGCCTAACCCGAAGCCTCCATGGGGGGGCATACCGTACTGGAAGCACTTGAGGTAGTACTCAAAGTTTTCCGGATCCAGGTTGTGGTGTCTGATTCTCTCCACCAGGAGGTCGTGGCTGTGGATTCTCTGGCTTCCTGAGGAAACCTCCACTCCCTTAAAGCCTAAATCAAAAGACTTTGAGTATTTCCCGCCATCCGGCATGGTATAGAATGGTTTACTCTCCAGGGGGTATCCTGTTATGAAATATAGCTCAATGCCTTGTTTTTCCTGTAACAATTTACCTAAGAGCTTCTCTCCCTCGGTATCTATGTCCTCACCCCACGGTATCTCTTTGCCCTCCTGTGCCAGCAGATTAAGGCATTCATCGTAGGTGAACCTATTAAGAGGGAGCCGGGGAACCTTTATCTCTCTGTTAATGGTTTCCAGCTCCTTTTTGCAGGAGGATGCTGTCTTAATCATTTCAACAGTCAGGTTCTCCAATACCCTCATTACGTCCTCTTCGCTTTCTATGAAGGCCATCTCCAGGTCTATTGCAGAGACCTCGTTCAGGTGTCTTCTGGTATCGTGTTCCTCAGCCCTGAAATAGGTTGTGGTTTCAAAAACTTTGTCGAGTCCTGATGCCATCAGCATCTGCTTATAGAGCTGGGGGCTTTGTGCCAGAAAGGCCTCCCTGTCAAAGTAGGATATAGGAAATAAATCTGTTCCGCCCTCTGATGCTGAGGCGATAATTTTGGGGGAGCACATCTCTATGAAATCTTCTCCTGTAAGGTATTCCCTGCTCCTGTTGATGACGGCACTTCTAAGCCGGAATATAGAGGATATCTCCGGCTTCCTTAAGTCCATGAATCTGTTGTTCAGGCGGGTGTCCATGTCTGCATCCACCTTCTGGGTGACGTCCATGGGCAGAGGGGAGCCGGATTCATTTATCACCTTAAGGTTTGAGGGATTAATCTCCAATCCATTAGGTGCTTTCTTGCTCAACTTAATTTTCCCTTTAACCTGGATAACAGATTCTCTGCTGAGGGAGTTGATGTCTTCAAGTATGTCATCTCTTGTAACTCCTTTTTTCGCAGTAACCTGGATGAATCCCTCCCTATCTCTCAGAACCAGAAACTTAAGCTTTCCTAGATCTCTTTTCTCGTGAACCCACCCGCATAGAATAACATCTTCACCTTCCAGTTCAGGTTTCACTTGGCTGGAGTAATGAGACCTCATCTTTCTTTTTCAGCTGTAGACTATCTCTATATCTTCGTCTGTTAGGGACCTTATTAGTTTCTCTATCTCTTTGATGTCCATCCTCAGCTTTTTCTTCTCTCTCTTCTCTATCTTCACCCTTTTTGTTACTGACCCGTCTGTCTTGTATACCCTGTTAACGCTTTTCACCTTAGCTGGGGCAACGAAATCGTAGAGGATTTCCTCTAAATCCCCTGTTCCTATAACCCTGATTTGTTTACCCAGGGTGTTGGATAAGTGCCTTATGTTGTCTCCACCCTTCCCTATAATTTTACCTATGTTTTTCTTGTTTGTCAATATGATTATGAAGTTTTGGGTGTCGATTGCTCTCTCGAACCCTATTTCCCCGTCACCTAGCTCGTAGAGCAGTTTGGATATGTCCACATCTAGTTCGCTTATCTCACCTTTCTGGAGCTTTGACTCGCATTTACTGCACAAGACTTTTGTCTTGGCACATATACTGCATATTGGTAAACTCATTATAAACACGTAAGTACGTAACTAATCTTTGATTCAGGCACACACCTGATTTGCCCTGAAATCAACCATGTACTATCCATTATAGATCACAGAGGAACACGCTGGACCTTTAGGTCCTGAATGTGTCCGGGCATTGCTCAGCCACATTGAGTGGTATTCCTTTACCTCACGCTTGCACCTCCTTTTGTTGTTTCCCACATTCTGTGTTTATCCTGATTTGATAGCCGAGCTCATGCATCACCTCGATGCTCCGGCTGTCGCTTGTGTGTTCCACCCTGAAAGGTGGGGTTCTTGATTCTTCCGAAAAATTGTTTTCTGGGATGGATTCTCTTTTTTATTCAGTTATCTTTATACATCCCACGGGACAGCTTGTCTCACAGGCCCGGCATAGAATACAGGTGTCTACGTTTCCTGTGACCCTCGATTTCTCGTCAACAAGCTCGTATAGCGATACGGGGCAGACGTTTACACATGCTCCACAACCTATACATCTCTCCCTGTCGATTTCGATTTTCACCATTTTGAACCAGAGGATAAAGTGTTATATCTTTTTATTACATGTTTAAAAAAAACTCAGGGTGTTTTCATCTCGATGTATGGCACAAAGAGATAATATTTACTCTCATTTTTTAGTTCCTCTATGATTTTCTCAGCCAGTATCTTGGACGGATCGGACATGCTCTTAACCCTTGCCTGTAAATCCCTGAAGTCTTTGAAGGGTTCTGTTTCTCTCTCAGTTAATATATCCTGTCTGTGTCTTTTACCTATCCTGGGAAGGGTTTCTAGTTTATGGAGTCTGGTGCTTATAATACCTGCTGTGTTGAAGAACTTGATGAATTCCTTTTCTCTGGCTTTTATTATCTCCATCAGGATTATCTTAAGTTCCGTTTTAGCTGTTGGTGTAAGCCATTCATATTTGATGCGTCTCTCTATGTGATCTACTTTGTCTCTGGTTCCTTCACCGATATAGATTCTGTCACCTACATCCAGTTTCATGTTTTTTCTGGGAGCAAGCTCCAGCAGCGAGAAATACTTCTCCCCTATCACCTGGGCGATGGGTTTCCTCTTATGGTGTGGAACCTCTGACTTACCCATGGGCAGGAAGTCTAGTACGCGAACATATTCATCCTTTTTCATTTTAGCCCAGTGTTTAATTATTACAAGAACAATAAAATATCACAACTAGCGGTACTGGTCGAGGGTGTCTATTATCCTCTTTATCTCTTCCTCGCTGTATTTGAACCGCTCTTTGGCAAAAACAGCACGTATGTCGTCAACGGTCTCAGGGAGTATATCACATACCTTGATTAGCTGCTCCTCTGACAAACCCAGCTCTAGTTCAGCTAGCTTTTTCTTTAACTCCTCCACATCCCTGGACTCGAGTTTGGTTGCTCTTCTGGCGTGGTCCAGGGCCCTTCTCTGCTCGTAGAGCATCTCCTTCCCCTCCTCTAGGTACTCCCTCTCTTTCTTCTCCAGTATCTCCCTTACCTCTGCCAGAGGGATGTATCTCTCCTCTATGATTCTCATTTTATTTATTGTTTACAGAAGTGAGGTGTTCTGGGGTTACCAGCACTTTTTTGTTTTTATCCCCGTCACGTATTTGTACATAGTATGCCCTGCCCTGCTTGCCTGCTACCTTACCTATTCTTGAGTTGAATCTGGGGTGTGGTATCCTCTGGTAGCTGGGGTTTATTTTTATCACCACCTTGTCTCCTTCATTGAATTCCTGGAGATAGTTTCTTATTTTTGGTTTCCCCCTGTTTCTGGGTTTAACCTTCAGGTTTCTTGTCTTCCTGCGGTAGCCTTTAGAGCCTTTCATTTTACGGGAATACATATATGATTCAGTCTATAAAAGATGTCTTTCATCGATGCCGTATTGTTTAACCAGAGACCTGAGGTGTTTCAGGTAGGGTGTGGAGAATTTCTTTATGCTATTCCTTAATTTCTCTTCCTCAAGTTTACCCGGGTCATGTAGCAGGAGGATAAGCCATTCCATGTTTTCCTTTACCTCAAGGTATTTCCTCCAGTTCTTTTTTTTCTCCATACCCTCCTCTAGGATTCCAAGCCCTACCAGTTCCTTGACGTGTGTTATTATGGTCTTGTTGGAGTAATCCGTCTCCTCTATCAGGTCATGCTGGTAGATTTTCTTTTTGACTCCTGTTTCCGTGCAGAACTGCTTGAGTATCTCCATCTTGACCCCCGAGCCGAATATGCTCTGGAGCATGTTAATTCTCTCCTCCTGGTCTTCAGGCAGGAATACTATGTATGGTATCTGCTTCATTTTTTATTTGATTGGATATATATAGGTAAGTGTAATATATAACATCAGAGTGTAGTATACTACACAGGAAAAATGGAGAACAATGAGGGAATTCCGGGAACCTTGAAACTTACAATAGCCAGTGTGTTAGCGGCATTAACCATGGTATTGTTGATTGCTCCCCTGCCCTCCATAGGCTACGTGAATATCGCAGCGGTTATGGAGGTCATAGGGGCAATAGGTGCCTCCACTGGACTATTGGGTGCACTTGGTGTAACAGCAGGTGCTTTGATATACAACATCTTCAGACCAAGTGAGATGTTTCTCCAGCTTGGATTCCTTCCAATGGCATCAGGGGCTTTATCGATTGCGTTATTGATGCATAGAAAAGCAGCAACCACAACTCTCCTAGCAGCACTGCTCTTGGTGTTGTTTTTTCAGGTTCCAGGCAACGTCTATGTCCCCCTCTGGGCTCTCTGGGATAAATTCATCGCCCTGTTGCTTATTTACCCAACAGTCTATCTCATAAAGAAGTCCTTCACCAGCAAGGGCTTTGGGGGAGATGCAAATAAAGGGTTTCCTCGGCTGCAGATTATAACGCCCGTAGTAGTGGTTGGGTTAATTGTAGCAGTCCTCTTGATAAGGTCATTGAGTTTGGATAATGGTCTGTTGTGGTTCATCCCTCAGATTCCATTGATTTACTCATCCATTCTTCTGGCATTATACATAGCTGCTGCAGTATACCTCCTAAGAGGTGTTTTTTTGACTATACTACTGCTTTCGTTCATCGGTTTAGAGATAGACTCCATGGTTGGTAATATCCTGTTCGGTGCCTACGGTTACAGTATCTACGCTATGACTGCCCAACAGGTTGCTGACTTATATATACCCTTTGCGATAGGTGCAGGCGCAGAGAGACTTATCACCGCCTTAATCTCTACATACATCACTCTCCCCTTGCTTGTTGCCCTGGAGTCTAATCCAAGACTTAGGTGGCTTATCTACAGAGAGTAAGACCAGAATGACAGCCTGTGTAGAGATAAGAAACTATTCATTCTCTTTCCTTGGCTCTGAAAGCAGGGTTTTAGATCAGGTGAATCTGGAAATAGAGAGGGGGGAGTTTATTTCAATACTAGGGGCTAACGGCTCCGGGAAAACAACCCTGGCCTTGTCTATGGCAGGAATCATACCCCATTTCCTTCAGGGAGGTTTCAGGGGGGAAGTGTTCGTTAATAATAAAAACACACTGGAACATGAGATTCATGACATTGTATCTGATGTAGGGTTTCTGTTGCAGGATTACGGGTCCCAGTTTTTCTTTTCTACAGTAGAGGAGGAGATTCGTTTCCAGTTAGGTAATTACGGGCTTCTCTCTGAGGAGAGAATAAATGAGCTTTCAAGTGAATTAGGTATCTCTCATCTGCTTAAACGCAAATTTCTTGATTTATCTGAGGGTGAAAAACAGAAGGCGTTGCTTGCATCAATTCTTTCCACAGACCCCAGCATACTAGTGCTTGACGAGCCCACCTCCCAGCTTGACGCACTGGAAAGAGAGGGTCTTCTGGAAACCCTGCAGCAGCTTAACAGGAAGGGTAAGACTATTATCTTAATAACGCATGATACCAGGGCAGCTAGATACTGCTCTCGCTATGTTTTATTATCTGATGGAGGCATAGTTGAGGATTCTAGAAATCCGCTCTTCCTGGAGGATGAATCTATCTCATCCTACGGTGTAGAGCCTCTAAACCTTAAATGGAGTGGAAGCGAGACCAGGAATGCTGCGGCAGAGACAAAGATTTCCATGGAGGACGTGTGTTTTAGAGAAATCATCGATGGTGTTAATCTGGAGATAAGGGCTGGGGAGTTCATTCTCTTGATGGGAGGGAACGGTTCAGGTAAAACAACCCTAATAAAACACCTTAACAGGCTGCTGGATCCAGATGAGGGCCTGGTCTTGATGGATGGCAGACCCTTAAGGGAGCATTCTCGGAGGGATATCGCTAGGAATCTTGGATTTCTTTTCCAGAATCCCGAGCATCAGTTGTTCAGGAACACAGTTACTGGGGAGGTGGAGTATACCTTGGATATATTGGATGCTGGTGAAGGGAAAGAGAGGGTTCAGGAAATACTTGACCTATTTGACCTGAAGGGTTTTTCAGATAGAAGCCCTCAGTCTCTTTCCACGGGAGAGAAGCAGAGGCTTGCTCTTGCTTCATCGCTGGTCTCGAATCCTGGGATTATGGTCTTGGACGAGCCCATGACCTATCTAGACTTTAATGGGAAGAAAAAGCTTATAGGCTACTTGAGTGAGATGAAAAAACAGGGCAGAACCATTGTGGTGGTATCCCACCACCCCAGGTACTATGGTTCACTGGTGGACCGGACCCTGCTCTTGGATAATAAGAGGTTGATTGAACAATGAGGGAATTTTTCGAGTACAGGGAGGGACGGGGTTTCCTTTACGGGATGGATCCCTTGTCTAAGATTATTCTTTTGGTGTTGCTCTGGGTTATTGTGCTTTATTCTAGTCTGCTTCTCCTGTTATTCTCTACCTTATCTATCTCCCTTATTGCTTTCTATTCGGACTTGGGTGACAGGCTGCGCAAGCAGACTAGATTCTTTATCCTCTACATGTTCCCTTTTATCTTATTGTTCCAGCTTTTCTTCCATCAATCCTTTACTGGTGAAGGCAATCTGTCCCTGTTCTTCTTCAATCCTAGTTTTTCGCTGGAGGGTTTTGTTGTGGGTTTGGAGGTTGGTTTAAGGATTTACTGTCTGCTTTCCACATCTATTCTATTTATTGCATCCACTAATCTTCTAGAGTTGGTTTCTAGGGTGTCCGGGTTTGGTTTGCTTGGATTAAGGGTTCCAGATAGTGTTTTGTTTTTTATTGTCTTCTTGAACCGGTCAACGGCTTTGATTTACAGTGACTTGGAGCAGATAATGGAGGCCCAGAAGGCCAGAGGCTTCAGCCTGAGGGAGGCCTCCTTTAGGGATAAGATTACAGGTTATGCTGCCTTATTAATCCCCTTATTTACCATTTCTCTGGAGCGGGCGGTAAATCAGGCTATAGCGCTTGAGTTAAAGGGCTTCGGTTCCCGGCTTAGGGATAGAGAATATAAAGACTGGGACCCAATATTTTGTAGATGAACTATACTCTATCCACTATTGGTAGTTACCCTAGGCCGGAATGGTTCAGGGACTACCTGAGGAAACAGGAGGGTTTGCAGAAGGATAGCAGGGGTGTGGTTGATGAATCCTACATCAAGGCGGTTGAGGAGGTGCTGGGTGAGCAGAGAAAGGCAGGAATTGATCTGTTGACTGACGGCCAGCTTCTCTGGCAGAACATGCTCTGCCATCTCTGCGATAACCTGGAGGGTTTCATGTTATCTGGTCTGATAAGGTATTTCGACAACAACATGTATTACCAGATGCCTGAGGCTGTTGGTAAAGTTGAGAGGAAAAATTCCGTGATAGTGGATGAATACAGGGCCGCATGTAGTTTAGAGAAAAACATTAAACCGGTTTTGTCATGTTATTCCCTGGTTGATTTATCCAGGGACAGGTTCTATGGAGATGAGAAAGAGTTCTTGATGGATGTGGCTGAGGCAATGAATCAGGAGGCTAAGGCCCTTACTGGTGCAGGAGCATCTATTATACAGGTGGATGAGCCATCGCTTCTCTATGCAGACAAGGAGGGGGTTGAGGTAGCGGGAGAAGCCTTGGAGGTTTTAACCAAGGGCGTGGATGCCTCATTTATCCTGGCCACTTATTTCAGGGACGCGAAAGCCATCTACCCCGAGGTCCTTGATTACCCGGTTAATGTGTTGGGGCTGGATTTCGTGGAGGGCTTCCAGGAAAACCTGAGGCTCATTGAGGAGCATCCTACCGGAAAGATTATCCAGGCTGGCGTTGTGGACGGGAGAACCACCAGGATGGAGCAGCCCTCCGGGGTTAGGGAAGTTATTGATTCAATAACCGAGCTGGTATCTGGTGAGGAATTGTTTCTCTCACCTAACACCGGACTGGAGTATCTGCCTTACGTGAAGGCCTCGGAGAAGATGGGGGTGTTAAGTGCATCCGTTGATTGAAGATGAGCGATAGAATACTACCTACTACTGTGGTTGGAAGCTACCCGAAGCCGGAATGGCTTAATTACCTGATCAGGGAATGCTCTGAGGGCAGTCTCCCGGACGGGGTGATGGAGTCAGCCTACTTTGATTCCATCAAGGCTGTTGTGAAAGACCACGAGCTTGCTGGTGTTGACATATTATGGGATGGGGAGATGAGGAGGGAGGAGATGACCTCCTATTTCGCAGAGCACATTGACGGATTTACCATCTATGGAGATGTGAGGGTTTGGGGCAACAACTACTACAGGAAGCCGTCTATCGTGGATGAATTAAGCTACAGGGATGAGTTGACTGTCAGCGACTACAGAAACCTCAGGGGTTTAACTGAACATGACATCAAGGTTCCAATAACAGGTCCCTATACCATAGTGGACTGGAGTTTCAATGAATACTACAGGACTAAAGAGGATGCGGTTTATGCCCTGGCTGAGGTAATCAACCAGGAACTGAAGGCCTTGGTGAAGGCTGGCGCCTCATTTATCCAGATAGATGATCCCGCCATCTCAACCCACGTGGATGAGATAGAAACAGCCAGAAACTCCGTGGAGATAGCAACCAGGGGAGTTAAGGCCTACACGGGCTTGCATATCTGCTACGGCGACTACTCAAAGCTGTATCCCCAGATACTTGATTTCTCGGTAGACCAGCTGGATTTCGAGCTGGCTAATAAGAGCTTCCAGGACATCGCTATATTCAGGGAACATGATTTCACCAAGGATATTGGCTTCGGTTGCGTGGATGTGCATACAGGAAGGATTGAGTCGGTTGATGAAATAAAGGAGAACATAAGAAAGGCATTCGAGATTGTGGAGCCCAAGAAGGTGTATGTGGATCCGGACTGCGGATTAAAGCTTTTAAGCTCTCAGACTGCCTTCCAGAAACTCAGCAACATGTGTGCAGCAGCCAGGGAACTAAGGGGTGAGTTATAGTTACTCCCAGTTCATCCATTTCCTGTAGAGTGATTCCCTGGCCTTAAGGGCTTTTTCTCTATTGAATTCCTTGACCTCCACGCCTTTTCTTAGCTCCTCTATGGTGGGTATGTAGATGTCTGTTTCCGGGAACTTGAATGAACATACCGGATAGAGGGGGTGCTGTTTTCCTTTCCTGACTCCTGTAACCCTGCTTTCCGGGCAGCATCCTCTCATAAAACCCCTGCAGCCGACAACTCCATCCATCTCTGGAAGCTCTTCCATCAGTTTAAGGTAGAGCTGGCTGGCTATGCACCTGAATTCAGGAGAGGATCGCACGCAGAGGCGTAGTGAGAGCATGTTGAGCAGGGACCTGAGGTTTATTGTGGCATGATATACGCCAACGGCTTGGGCGAAGGGCAGCACGTATCTGGCTATCTCCCGGGGTATCTCTCTATCTATAAGATCCCTGTATGCCCTAATCGATTCACCTATGCTGTCCGATAATAAAGCAGCTGATTCATTTTTTATCTCCTCGCCAAGGAGGTGTTCTGGAATGATCACCTCATAGGCTTCCTCTCTTTTATCTATGCCCTTGCTCACTTCAATATATCTGGTGGAGTAGCCGCTGTGGCTTACCATCCGGTGCTCAAGGAACTCTGGGGCATTGCCCTTGGACATCTTTAAATCAAACTTGATGATTATGTGCTCTAGGGAGGAGCTGTAGTCGTTTTCTATCATCATCCTGAAGCAGTCCCTGTCTTTCACCTGCGGGGGCACACCGCTCATCCTGGCTGAGTAAACAACCTCCCTCCAAGCCTCTCTTCCGTCAACAACCCTGAAGTTCCATATCCCTGGCTTAACAACCTTAATCCTTAATTCATTCATCTTCTATCCCCTCATCTAAAGAGATGATTATTTTGTTCCCTTCAATATCCCACTCCTTGATAAAGCCTTTACCTTCCCCGAAGGATAGACTGCTTCTGGTTTCCTTCTCGATGAAGTTCTTATTTTTCTCTAGATGCTTTCTGAAATCTTCCCTGCAGTCTATTGAAGCCCTTATCTCTCTCATCTCCTCCAAATCCAGCTCCTTCCTCATTTCCTGCATCCTCCTTATGGTCTCCCTCGCCATGGCCTCTGAGTACAGTACATCATCGAGCTTGGAGTCGATGTACACAATCCCCTCGCTGTATTCCTTAGCTATTATATCCCCTCTTACCCTGGTCTCGAATATGAGGTCTCCTTCCACCAGAGTGTAGCCCCTGAGCTCGTATATTCCTCTCTCATCCATTTCTTTTTTCATCTTCTCTGCATCCTCCCCAGCCAACGCCTTCTCCAATTCCCTTACCCTGTCCTTGAGCTTCGGACCCAGACTGGAGTAGTTAACCTTAGCTATGGTTTCGGTTTCCACATCCCTGACCTCTAATTCCTTGGCGTTGCACATCTTGAGAATTAAATCCTCAAGCCCCTGGAGACTCCACTCTCCCTTGGGTGCGACAATAATCCTCGGGACAGGCCACCGCAGCTTGATTCCAGAGTCCTGCCTGGCGGATATCACGGACTCTATTATCTGCTGAGCTATCTTCATGTCCCCCTCCAGCTCCCCGTATATGCTGGACCTGTCTGCCTGAGGCCAGTATGCGAGGTGCAGGCTTCGCTCCCCTGTGAGGTTCATGTATATCCTCTCCGTGATGTGGGGCGCTACTGGAGCCATCAGCTTACATAAACCAGTTAATACCTCATGTAGTGTGTGATACACTGACATCTTCCTTGGGTCTTCCCCCTCAATCCACACCCGGTCCCTGACCAGCTTCACATAGAACCGGCTTAGCTCCAGTATAAAGGACTGAATCTTCCTGCAAACCTCGAAGAGGTAGAGCTTCTCGTAGTCTGATGTGACCTCGTCTACGAGAGAGTTGTATCTTGAGAGAATGTATCTGTCCTCGAGCTGGAATTCAAGTCTGTATTCCTTTTCCATGCTGTATTCATCCAGCGTCATGTATGTTTCCGTGAAAGAGTATATGTTCCAGAGTATGTGCATTAATCTGTTGATTATCTCCAGGCCATCGTATGAGAACCTCAGGTCCTCCCAGGGAACCGAGGTCCAGAGCATGTAGTATCTCAGAACGTCTGCCCCGTATTTGTCTGTCACCTCGAAGGGATCTATAACGTTACCCTGGGATTTACTCATCTTTCTACCCTCCTCATCTAATGTAAAGCCGTGGTAGAGAACCCTCCTGTATGGTATCTCGTCGAATGCTATTACGGAGGAAACCAGCAGGGAATAAAACCACCCCCTTGTCTGGTCACTTCCCTCTGTTATGAAATCAGCAGGAAACAGTTCCCTGAATTTATCCCCCTGGTTGGGGTACCCGAGATTAGCCCATGAGGCACACCCTGAGTCAAGCCACACGTCCAACACATCCTCCACCCTCCTCATCTCTTTACCGCAACCGCATTTCAGTTTTATTTCGTCTATGGAGGGCCTGTGCAGGTCTATCTCCTCCACGTTAATTTCTGTTGTTGCCTTATCCCTTAGCTCCTCCAGGCTCCCGATCACCTCCATCTCTCCGCAGCTGCAGCGCCATATGGGCAGTGGAGTGTTCCAGTATCTCTGCCGGGATATGCACCAGTCTCTCGCGTTCCTCAACCAGTTCTCGAACCTCCCTGAGCCAACCCATTCAGGAACCCACATTATTTCCTGGTTTTTCTCCAGCAATGTCTCCCTTATCTCCGAAACCGAGAGAAACCACTGCTTAGTCGCCCTCAACAGCAGAGGCTCCTTGCATCGCCAGCAGTGAGGATATGGATGGCTTTTCCTGCCAGCATGAAGGAGGGTACCTTTTTCATCCAGCTGTTTTATGATAACATTATTGCTGTCCCTTATGTATTCCCCCATGTAGGGCTCTATGGTGAAACGTCCTGCCCCATCCACTGGGGAGAGCATCTCTAGATTATGTTGTTTACCTACCCTGAAGTCTTCCTCTCCGTGTCCCGGAGCCAGGTGAACGCAGCCGGTTCCCTCCTCTAAATTAACCAGCTCATCGTCCACAACGATCTTCCTCCTGATTCCTTTCTGGATTTCGATATCCACTATGGGGTCGTATTCCTTCCCATCGAGTTCCTCCCCCCTGAACCCCTCTATCACCCTATAGTCTCCCTCAGGGAATATCTCTTCAGCTATCGCCTCAAGACGCTCCCTGGCCAGTATATGTCTCTCTCCCATGTATTCAACCTTCACGTATTCATACTCTGGATGCACTGCTATTCCTGTATTAGAGGGCAGAGTCCATGGGGTGGTGGTCCAGATTATTATATAGCCGCTCTTGTCTTTGAGCCTGGCCTTCACATAGATTGAGTGATCCATCACATCCCTGTATTCATCCCTTACCTCGTAGCCTGCCATCGCAGTCTCACACCGGGGACACCAATGTATCACCTGCTTGTCTTCGTAGAGGAGGTTTTTTTGGTGGGCTTTCTTCATGAGAAACCAGACGCCCTCCATGTATCTGGAGTCTATGGTCATGTAGGGGTCATCCCAGTCCAGCCACACCCCCAGCCTTTTGAGCTGGGATGTCATGTTGTTCATGTTCTGGAGGGAGAATTTCTTACACTCTGATATGAAGCTCTCTATCCCGTATTCCTCTATCTCCTTCTTGCTTCTGCTTCCAAGAACATCTTCCTCTACCTTGACCTCGATGGGGAGGCCGTGCATATCCCACCCAGCTCTTCTGTAGACGTCAAGGCCTTGCATGGTTTTGTATCTGATGACTGCATCCTTTATGGCATGATTCCAGGCGTGCCCTATGTGTGCTGTTCCAGAAGTGAAGGGGGGTCCTTGGCAGAAATAGTATCTCTCCCCCCCCCTCCTGGACTCACATACCTCACGGTGTATGCTGTTTCTTTCCCAGTACTCCTGTATCTCCTTCTCCAGCCCGGAGAGATTAAGTCTCTTACCCATTGTCTTATAAATTAGAGTATGGCATTAAATCTTGATTCCTTAATTAATGCTCCGTCTAAATAATAGTTACAATGGAGCAACCTTGGACCGAGAAATACAGGCCCAAGAGGCTTGAGGAGATGGCGGGGCAGGATGCTATCGTGGACCGTTTCAGGGCCTACGTTAAGGCCAAGTCTATGCCGCATCTCCTGTTTGCCGGGCCAGCAGGCTCCGGTAAGACCACTGCTGCATTGTGCATCACCCGTGGGTTGTTTGGCGACATCAGAGGTAATTTCTTGGAGCTGAACGCGAGTGATGAGAGAGGCATTGATGTTGTTCGAACAAAGATCAAGGATTTCGCCCGAACCCGTTCTATTACCGGAGACTTCAAGATCATCTTCCTGGATGAGGCTGATGCCTTAACAGTTGACGCCCAGAACGCCTTGAGGAGGACGATGGAGAACTATACCTCAACGTGTCGTTTTATTTTATCATGCAACTATAGCAGCAAGATCATCAATCCCATACAGAGCAGGTGTGCTGTTTTCCGTTTCCGGGGTTTGTCTGATGAGGCCATCAGAGGGAGGCTGGAGTTTATCCTGGAGCAGGAGGGTGTGGGTTTCGATGAAAGCGGTCTGGAGGCGATAACCTACCTCGCTGAGGGTGACATGAGGCAGGCAGTTAACCTCTTACAGTCAGCTGCTGCCTTGGGCAGGGTTGATGAGGATAACGTCTACGCCATCTCTTCTAGGGCGAGGCCTGAGGACATCAGGCAGCTGCTGGAGCTTTCCCTGGATGGGGAGTTCATGGACGCTAGGAAGCTGGTTGATAAATTGATTATTGATTACGGGATGTCGGGCGAGGATGTTATTGTTCAGATGAATCGGGAGGTCTTGAAGCTGGATGAGGGTGATGAGCTCAGGATCCGTATAATTGACTTAATCGGGGAGGCTAATTATGCCCTGGTGGAGGGAGCGAATGAGAGAATCCAGCTGGAGGCGTTGATTGCCCGGATTATGTTGCTGAAGTCGTTGCCCAGTTAATTGTTTATCGGGGATGAAGCTGGGATTCAGGGATGCTTTGATGGTTTCATCCTTCAACGTAACTGTTGCTTCGGGTTTTCTCTCCTTCTTGTTGTGCATGTATTCCTCCGCTGGAGGAGGGATTGCTTCCATGACAAAAGGTTTTTAGTCATCACATCCTGACGTAGTCAACCACCTCCTCATCTAAGCCCTATGATCCGGCTATTCCAGCAGCCACTTCCACAGGGGCTGGAATCTTATTCTGCTTTCATCATCTATTTTTTCTATTCCGTTGTATACTATCTGTCCCTCTTTTATGTTATATTTTTCTAGGAAATATTTCATGTTCCTTAATTGGTTTTTTGTTACTTCCTGCTTGTTTTTAACCTCTATTGGTTGTATCTTTTTTCCGTTCACCTTCAGGAAATCTATTTCTTTGTTGTTTTTCCTCCAGTAGTATTTAGCGTCCATGGAGCTGGCGACTATGTTTTCCATTATCCTGTCCTGGTTGTTTGTGTAGCAGTAGGTTAGCGTCCACCAGTACGCGTATGTCTTCTGCATTTTCCTTGAGGTGGTGAATGTATTTATCCTGAAGTTTCTTATTCTTTTCAGGAGGTATGAGTATTCGAGGTAGTATATGTGCTGTGTTAGTGTTTTCTTGCTTATCCTCAGTTTCTTTGAGATGCTGTCGTAGTCTAGGTACATTCCTGGCTCGCTGTAGAATATCTCTATGAGTGTTGAGAGCAGGTCTCGGTTAACGTTCCTGAATTTGTCTTGCAGGTCGACTTTGATGATTTTGTCGAGTATGGTCGTCCTCAGATAGTCTTTTACCAGCAGCTTGTTTTCCCATTCAACTGTTTCCGGGAAGCTTCTTAGGAGGTAGCTGTTGAGTTCTTTTTTGATTTCTTTTCCCCAGAGGTTGGTGTTCTGGAGATACTTGTTTTTTCCTTTCAGTTCTAGGTATTCGGTGAAGTTCAGCGGCTTTAGGTTTATGGGGAAGTATCTTCCTGCCAGGTTTTTTATGGCTTCTTCTTCGAGCCCGATGCTGCTGCTTGATGAGATGGTGAATTTGATGTTGGGGAGGGCGTCGTAGATTAATTTGATTTTGTTTGCCCAGTCGTCGAGTTTTGTTATCTCGTCTAGGAAGACGTGGATTTCTTCTTTCTTCCAGTTGGTTTTTGTCAGTTCCTTGTATGCTTCAAGTATTTCGGTTAGTTTCTTGGTTTTTTTATCGAAGCTGAAGTAGAGGATGTGTTTTGGGTCGTGTTTTTCTAGGAGGTGTTCGATGTTTTGGTAGATGAGGGTTGTT
>JAOZNG010000069.1 GCA_029933895.1 archaeon | reverse complement strand
GGGCTTCAACTTCCTGGTGAGGTTGACCAACCAGAGCGCAAGTGCAACCGACTTGAGCGTAAGGATCCTATGGTGGGAGGAGCCCTAATTTAAGAAACGCTTTTAATCTATGACCGTCGTCCATAATTATATTAAATCCATATCTCTCTAGGGTTTTCTTTGATACTATTCCGAGATATTTATTGTATGGGTTGAACTTCTCACATTGTTTCTGTTCTGGACCTCTGTGCCTGGTCTCGTCGCTTGATGTTAGATATATTCCCTTTCTTGATATCCTTATTAGTTCTCTTATTACCCTTTCGTGTTCGTCTGGGTTTATGTGATCTATCATCTCTGTTGATTGTGCTAGATCGAAGGATTTATCTCTAAGTGGTAGGTGTGTTGCAGAAGCTATTATTCTGTTCCATTCCCTTGATATGTCGGGTCTTATGTATCTAATGTCTAAACATGCTTTGTATGATAGGTTTTTTCTCTCCCAGTTCCAATAGTCGAATACTCCTCCATGTCCCGTTCCTATGTCTATTACGCTTCTTATGTTCATACCCTTGATTGAGTTTCTTAGGTAGGATTCAGGACTCGCCATGCTATTACTTCCTCGCTATATGTTAGTCCGTTGACCATATCTTCATAGCTTGTTTTATATCCAATTCTATTGAATTCATCCCATTTCCATGTTGATCTATAAAGGTGGTATGGGTTTCCATCAATATTTACCTTATAGTCTGGAGTTGGTCCATGAAGAGTTGATGCTGCAGATACTATTACAACTTTCTTAGCTATATTCTCAGCTATTCTAAGAAATCTATATCCATCTTCTTTCTCCAAGTGTTCCAAGAATCCAAAGGCTTGAACAACATCTACTGATTTTGGTTTGAAGTATTGTTCTAAGTTTAAGGCGTTTATTTTTAATGGTCTCCAGAAGTGGGATGGTTTAAGATTCCATATATCAACCATCCAACCGGCTTTTATCTTCTTTCTATGTAGCCAGAAATGTTCTCCAACAACCCCCTTCATTCCTGTTCCGACATCTATAACAGTGTTTATCGGTATTCTATCGCAGACCTCGAATAGATAGGTATCCATATCCTTGAAGATTGCTCCACATATCTTACAGATCCTCTTATAATTTGAGTAGTCTGTAGTCCAATAGTGTTTGTGTTTCATTCTATCACCATAAGTGGGACTTCAAGGAGAACTTTATGAAAGGGAAAGGTTGGGTCATGTCCCACTTTGTGATGCTCACCCATGAGGTCTCCATGGTCACTTGTAATGAATACACGGTCAGCAAGATCGAATAAGGGCTCAACCAGATTCATTAAATGAATGATACCCCTCTTCTGATATTTTCTGGCGAGCCAAGGAGCATCATTATCCTCGCCGTTGTTATAGGACTTAAATACCTTATTTAGATGATCTCCATCAACAGATGGATCATAGTTGTAGGGAATATGAGTCTCAGTAAGAAGCATCACTATGAAGAAATTATGATACATCTCAGTTATCTCTTTAGCTCTTTCAATTATTCTAGGCGCTGAATGTCCCTCTAAGAAACTATATTCAATATAATCAGAAGGAGCCATCTTACTCATCCAAGCATTAGAGTTCAAGAACCATGATGGAATTTCTCGATCATGAAATACCTGTGGACTAAGCATATTCCAGCTGGGCTTATAGGGCTGACCATATTCGGACTGGGGTAGGTATCCGCTTAACATACTTACTACGCTTGGCCTAGTCCAGGTTCCATGGGAATAGGCCTTGTAGACTTTTCCATATTTTCTCCATTTTGTGGCAGCATAGACTGCCATAAAGTTGTCATATCTCACACTATCAAATATGATTAGAAGGTCTCTCATAGGTTCATCCTCTCCTCCCTCAGGTCGAAGAGGTTTTGGTGCTCCAGCCAGTCCCTGAAGAGGGGGTCCTCCTCGACGTAGAACCTCCCCCCAAGCCTCTCTCCCAGGCACCTCTCATAGTTGAGGCAATTGGGGCAGATGTTCCTCCTTATCCACTCGCAATCCTCCAGCCTAAGGGTCCAGGTATTGGCCTTGAAGAGACCTTTCCTCTTGGTATATTGTATCAGTCCATAGTTGCATTTGAATGGCTGTGGTGAGGAGACCTTGGGAGGATAGTGTTCATGCTCTATTACCCAGAGATCCTTGTCTAGGAGAAAGATGTCCCTGTAGCCAGCCATGTCCAGCCTTATGCCGAAGTCCTGATCCTCCTGCCCCTTCACGCCGTCAAACAATTCGTTGAACCCGTTTATCTTCAAGGCGGCTTCAAGGGAGAAGCTGGAGTACCCGTAGAACCACTCGGGAGGAGCCGTCATCCGACCCCTCCTCTCAACGGTCGGCCACCTAGTATCTCGGACAACACCCCCCTCCCCGTAGAGCCTCTTCAGCAACATAGCCCGGTCCTCCTCAGGCATCTGAGCGAACCTCGCCTCATAGCCCTCCTTGAAGTACTCCTCGTTCACCCGTGCCGGCTTCCCCGCATGGTATCTTACATGCATGGCCATGGGGAAGTAACCGCTTTGGTAGAGCTCCCAGAACTTCTTGAGGTAGTCCCTGTCGGGGATCTCTGAGCAGTCGTCCAAGCGGACGACGAGCTCCCCCTCGCAATACAGGAGAGCCGAGTTTAATTGCTCGCAGACTCCCCAAAGGCCCCTGCCTATCCAGTACCTGTGGTTCGGGTGGGGAGGCACATACTTGACTGGGAAGCCCCACGTCCTCTGCTCTATCCATTCCCTCTTGCTGGGATACAGGGCGTCGACGATGATGAGCTCGAAGTCCCTGAAGGTCTGCCTCTCGAGGCTCCTAAAAGTAGGCTCAAAAATATGTACATCAGAAAGACCAATAATAGGATAAGAATTCCTTGCGGTAGCCATTATGACTGATATCTCAGGCACCTGGCTCCACCCACACGTACTTACCGTCTAGGCTACAGTAGATGGAGACCCTCCTCCCGACTTGGAAGGGTCTGTGTGACGAGAAGTACTCTACGCAGTTCCCCCAGGAGACGGCTATCACGTAGTGGTCCCCCACCCTCTTCACCTCCTCCACCTTCCCCGACCTGTAGAGCCTCCGCCCGTAGTTCCCCTCCTTCCTCTCACTCATGGCTGAACTCCTCCTCAACCATTTTATCCCCCAGGATTTCTTCTATTCGTTTCAAATATGCATAGAAGAACTTGATGGGATATTCCTTTGTTTTTACCGATGGTTTGTGAGGTTCTCTTGGGAAAGTATAACTTAAAGAGTCAAAAGAATCAATAAACCATTTTGGCCTCTTCCACTTTGCCCTACTCTTAGGTCCTGTAAGTCGGTATGGAACTAAACTATCCCAAGAGTCTATTTTTTTAACAATTCTCGGTAATGCTCTCAAAGTTAGACCGAAGGCGTGTATATGGCTCTTTGGGAAGAATCTCCTAGTAGCCTTTAAACAGAACTCTATGAAACTTAACTTCCTAGTCTTGCATACAGTTCCGACACCGATTAAGGGATAATCTCCAATTAGGTCTCGTGTTCTTTGAAGACTCTCCATAAAACCTAGACGGTTCAAGTAAGGGCTTTGGATGACGACCATCCAATTCACTCCGTCAACGGTTATGAATTCCTCTACGTTTCTAAGGGTCTTCTCCACGTTTCTCATACCACCTCCAAATTGCCCCGGATGATAGTCTGGATAATCAGGTATTACGCAGGTGAGTTTATCCCCAAAGATGCTTGTTAGATAAGGGCAGAGATATTTCCATTCTTTTAGAAACCATCTGGGATAGTCTGACTTATCCGGATTGTGCTTGAAGAACTCTACTCCACAGTCAAGAATGGCATGCTTCCATCCTCTTCTCTTAAACAATTCCTTATAATTTTTATAATTAACTAATAGATATGGGTATTCTATTTCACGGGTTGGAGGGAGTGTATAAAATCTCATCTTTCGAACCTTCCTTATCTCACTCATTTTCCAAACTCGTCCTCAAACCATTTAGTGTTCTCACAGATAATCGTGCACCTCCAATCCTCGGGAAGGTTGAGGTCTCTCTTTAATTTTTCAGAGAGGTCGTCTCTTAGTTTCCACTTTTCGTCCTGGAACTTCTCCCTCCAGTACTCAGGGAACTGGCTGTTGACATGGCCTGAGACTATTAGCCATTCAAAACCGTCTTTCTTAGCCCTCTCATAGACCTCCTCGTAGCTATCCAGCTTGGGAGCGGAGTAGACCTCCTCGGGGCGTTGTGCCGTACAGATCTTCGCTATGATCCATTTACGGGCGACACGCTTGCATTCGGCGATAACCCTGTCAACGTCCTCGTCGAAGAGGTGTTCGAACAAGTCTATGGCGGTGACCCAGTCATACTTGTGGTCTACAGGCCAGGGCGTTTCCGTGACGTCCCAGCGCTTGAGGTACTTCTCCCCGCCCAGTATGGCATGGTCTATGGCGTACTGGCTGAACTCTAGGCCGAGGGCCTCTATACCGTTCATGTTGCATGTAGCCACAAAACCACCACAACCAGCTCCAATATCTAATACGCTGTGAGGGTATCCCAGTAGCTCAATCAACTTGTCCAGTATCCCTTGGAAGTTCCAAAGGCCCCCGGCATAGTAGCCGAACTCCTTAATCTCGCCAGATGGAGTCCTATACTTCAAACCTCCGTATTTATCAGCGAAGAAGTATTTTTTTGAATAGTGGGGTTCCATTATGTAGCTCAAAGATTCTCACCTGTGAGGGTTTTTATGTAATGCGTCTATATCATCTGAGTGGTCAATTAGAGGCATAGTTAAAAATTTCTTGTGTTTAGCCCGCAGTTCCTCATCAGGAGGTATAGGAAGACCTAATAAATGCAGTCTATTCTTCTCCATGGAGATCATGCGATTTACTATGCACTGAGGACACAGTCGCCCCATTAGTGGGTCATAATAGTTGGTGATTCTTCCACAATCCATACATGGCTCCTCATTAACCGTCCTAACCATCCCGTCTCACCAATAGTTTTATATGGTTTAGAGTATTTAATGGTTACTGTGGTTATACTATGAGTGGAAAGACGATTAAGGTAAGCCAGCAAGTGTACGATAGATTGATGAGTATCAAGGCGAGGAACGGTCACAGTACCATGGATTCCGTGATAAGGTATCTTCTCTACAGGTCGGGTGAGGAATTGAGAGAGGGTTCTAAGGAGAGGCTAGGAGAGGTGAGAAGGCGGTCAGAATGATGATCAATTTGAAAGGCTACCTCTATGCTGAGACATCTCCTGAGGGGATAGACTTCCTACTCTTGGATCGCCCCTTAACAGAAGAAGACTTCAAGAAGTTCAAAGAGGTTTTACGTTGGGTTCCCTTCCTTGATACTGAAGAGATCCTTGAGGAGAGTAAAAGAGGCTACATCTCTTCACTTTTCTCCGACACAATAAAAGGAAACTACATCGAGCACTACTTGGAGAAGTTCATCGGGAAGAAAGTCAAGATAACAATATCTGAGATAGGAGGTGAGGAGGGGTGACTCTAAGGATCCTATGGAACAGCGACAAGATAACTGGCATGTCGGCATATAGCCGAATCACCCGAGAGATGTGTGTTAGGACCTTGAAGCTGGGTCATAGGGTGGCTCATATCCCCATGGGCGGGGCGAACAGGATGGGTATGCTGGAGAAGTGGGGTGTGCTGATATATCCGAGTGGGGACAACCCCTTCAACGAGGACGTCTTCCTAGATTATTACTGTCAATGGAGGGGGGATATGCTGGTGGTCTTGAAGGAGCCTTGGGTCCTCAGCGAGATCCATCGCTGGAGCGTCAACCTTGTTCCCTGGGCGATCATAGATCACAGCCCTGTCTCCCCCCTGATAACTTCGAGGCTTCAGACGGCTTTCCGCATACTCTGTCCAAGCCGCCACGCTCAGAGGGAGCTGTTAAGGGCGGGCATAGACCGTAGGAGGATTCACTACTGTCCCCATGGCGTCAGGACAGACCTCTTCAAACCCCTTGAGGACAAGGCTTCATGTCGCAAGCTCTTCGGACTGGATCCCGGAGACTTCGTCGTCGGCATAGTGGCGAGGAACCAGGCGAGGAAGATGATACCCCATCAGATGAAGGGTTATAAACGCTTCCTTGATATGAACCCAGATATCAGGGACGCCCACCTGTTCCTGTGGACCGAGGTTTATCCTCGAAGGGGTGTTAGAGAGCCGATTATGGGAGTGGCGGATGTGGGGGTGAACCTCCTGAACGAGATGTATAACCTTGGAATAGCTTCCGGCCCGAACGATGCCAGATGGATGAACCCGGGGGACTTCAGGAGGCTCATGCAGTTTGGGGGTTTGAAGGACTGGGACCCCAGCCCGGAGGAGCCCGACCTGGTGAAGCTATACAACAGCTTCGACGTGCTGTTGAACTGCACGGGAGGCGAGGGTTTTGGAATGCCCCTGATAGAGGCCCAGGCCTGTGGGGTGCCGGTGGTGGCGACGGAGTACGCTGCGGGCCCAGAGCAGGTTGGGGCAGGCCTGACGGTCAAGCCCTCGGACTACATAGTGGCGAATACCCCTGGGACGAGGTATGCTGTTCCAGACGTCGATGGGATGGCGGAGGCCTTGACGAAGATCTATAATGCTGATCCTGAGAAGCTTTCGAGGAGGGCTCGAAGGTTCGCCCT
>JAOZNG010000068.1 GCA_029933895.1 archaeon | reverse complement strand
TTTTTAATCGGCGTATAGGTACAGATTTCGTTTACGTGCTGTGGGACTGAATCCCATCCCCCGCATCGAGCTTTTCTTTAGTGAAAGAAAACCTCGACCAAAAGAAACATTTACTTTTACGTAAAAGTAGCTCGGGAGTGGGTCAGGATTAACTTAAAACTGGGTCCCACCGGGACGCGGTTTAGGTTATGAATCCCTCCCCCCGCAAGCTTTAACTTATTATTTTATGCTGAATCCACTATAATCTTATCCCATCATAACCTGTAATTACATCAGGTTGTTATTGGGGCGTAACTTGGGCTACGGGGCTTTAAACAGGCTCTGTTAGATAAACCAGGGAACATGTGAATCCTGTTTTGGAAACAGGAGAATCCCATAAAACGTAAATCAACAACTCCACCCTGAAGGGCGGAGTATGAACTTACAAAGCCGGATAGTATGGGGCATTCATCTGCGACTTCAAGGACGCAGTACAAGCGAGTTCTGCTCGCTGTACACAAACCCTCTCCGAGTTTGTCGTATTCTGCCGACTTTGTAATAAAGCATAAATATCCTATAAATCGAAAAAGAAGGATAAATAGGGCTTATTTATCTTATGCGGGGGTGCCCGAGTCGGCCAAAGGGGCAGGACTTAAGATCCTGTGGCATAGGCCTTCGTGGGTTCGAATCCCTCCCCCCGCATATCCCTCTCTTTCTGTGGAAAGATAGGATGTATCACCCCAAAGAAAAACATATTACTTTTTTACGGAAAGATCACGGGGGGGAATCAGGATTACCCTAAAACTGAAGGAGGCAGAGCCCCCTGCGGTTGGGTGAGAATCCCTCCCCCCGCATATATGCGCAACAAGAGTTAGGGTCTATAGAGGAAGATATGGACTTTATAGCCTGAAAAAAGACAGGGAATCGGAAATTTAGGAGTGTCGGCTATTTTGCGGGGAAATTTTAGTAAACTCATAGGGGCATATTTTAAACAAAAATTGCATAAATTGTATATTGGTGTGCACATACAAAAGATAATCTCACTGTATGGGCACAATTTTCGATAAAAAAGGATAGATTTATATATAATTGTGCCCATATAATAACTCATGGTTTATCTGGAAAAGATTGAAAGGGGGAGCAAGACCTATTATTATGTTACGAAGAACTTCAGAGTCGGCAATAAAAAATGGGAGAAAATAAGGAAGTATGTTGGCGACAACCCCCCTTCTAAAGAGCAGACAAAAAAGGCAGTTGACAAAATTGAAGAAGAAGCATTAAAAAAAGGACTCGCTAAACCTGCCTCAAAATTCATTTATCTAAGGGATGAGGAAGCAGAGAGGCTACAGGATCTGAAAGAAGTTTTTAATAGATGGCATGGAAAGCTAACTGCTGTTGAGAGAAAAAAATATGAAAATGATTTTATTGTTAGATTCACCTATAACACCAATGCGATTGAAGGCAACCGTTTAAGCCTTCGTGAAACAAGCATGATTTTAACAGAGAACATAATTCCTGCTGGTGCCACACCTAACGATTATAATGAAGTTATCAATTCAAAAGATTGCTATGGATTTATTAAACAATACAAAGGGGAATTTAATCAAAGATTTTTACTGAAGGTTCATGAACTGCTTACAAAGAATACTAAATGCAAAATTGTTGGTGGTTACAGAGATCATGAAGTCAGGATTTCTGGCTCTGAATGGGTTCCACCAGCACATGAAAAAGTTAAGGAAGAAATGAGAAAAATCTTTCAGTGGTATTATTCTGCAAGAAAAAAACTACACCCTGTTGAATTGGGCGCAGTCCTTCACAATAAATTAGTGCGGATTCATCCGTTTGCTGATGGGAATGGAAGAACATCGAGGGTTATAATAAATTGGATACTGATTAAGAATAGATTTCCAATGTTTTATATAGAGCTAAAAGACAAGATCAGATATTATGAAGCAATTGAAGAGGGAGACAAAGGTAATGATGAAGCAATGGTGCATTACGTCGCTAAAGTCTTGATGGGGCAACATACATTTAAGTCAAAATCTGTTTAACAACATTATTAAATAGCGGGTTCTAACTCAGGTCCAAATATCTTACACGGCATATCCCTCTCTTTCTGTGGAAAGATAGGAGGTATCACCCCAAAGAAAAACATATTACTTTTTTACGGAAAGATCACGGGGGGGAATCAGGATTACCCTAAAACTGAAGGAGGCAGATCCCCCTGCGGTTTGGTGAGAATCCCTCCCCCTGCAGCCGCCACCGTCAGTTGATATCAGGGAGTTATATGCACTCCTGGAGATCGTTTAGTGGCTCTTAATAAGAGAAGAGAGGGATGATGCACCCAAAAGCCAGTGAGTTTTTGGTGCGCCAATACATGAATTGTATTGAATGAGGGTAAGAACCGCGGATGTGTTGCATCTATATTGGAATCCCTGCCATCCACCGGGCCTGGGGGGTGAGGTAGAGCATACAATCAAGGCTTCGGCAAACCACATCCCCTCAACATAGCCCTCCTGCTGAAATCGAACGCAGATAATAGATGGTTTATTTATTTGAAATACATAGAAATATGTTGGAAAAATATGTTGAGGGGGTGACTGAACATGGATGAGAACATTAAGGAATTAAGTCAACAATCCCAGAGGTATAGAGAGAAACTAGATCATGTTTTGGATGAGGTGAAGAAGGTTATCGTAGGGCAGGAAGATGTTCTTCATAAATTAATGATCTCCCTAATCAGTGACGGACACGTGCTTTTAGAGGGGGTTCCTGGTTTAGCGAAAACCCTTATGGTAGACACCCTATCCAAGACACTTAATTCCAGCTTCTGCAGGATACAGTTCACACCCGACCTGCTGCCCGCAGACATAACAGGTACCAAGATATACGACCACCAGAAGAGCAGCTTCCACACAGAAAAAGGCCCAGTCTTCCACAACTTCATACTAGCAGATGAAATAAACAGGGCACCTCCAAAAGTCCAATCCGCACTACTGGAAGCAATGCAGGAGAAACAGGTGAGTATACACGGAGAAACCCACAAGATAAAGAAACCATTCCTAGTGCTCGCAACCCAAAACCCAATCGAGACAGAAGGCACATATAAGCTTCCGGAAGCCCAAGTCGATAGATTCACAATGAAACTCCTGATCGGATACCCCCAGAAAGAAGAAGAAAAAACCATAATCCAAAGAAACACGCAGGGGAGAGAAATAAAGATAAAAAAAACATTATCTGCAGAAGAAATAATCAGGATACAGGGATTCAACCAGAGGATATATGCTGACGAAAAAATCGAGGACTACGTTGCGGAAATAGTGGATGCAACAAGACACCCGGGAGACTATGGACTGGAGCTGGAGGGATTAATTGAGTACGGCGCCTCCCCCAGAGCATCGATATGGCTTATATTAACAGGTAAAGCACATGCGCTGCTGAACGGGAGGGGATACGTGACCCCTGAGGATATTAAAGCAGTAGCACACGACGTACTCCGACACAGGATAATATTAACCTATGAAGCCGAAGCAGAGGAAAAAACAAGCGACGAAATAATTGAAACAGTACTCTCCCAGATAAAAGCACCTTGAACACTGAGGTGATGAAAAATAGAGAATAAAAAACTGTGGGCTGCTTTCCTGGTTTTGCTTGCATTCAATCTATATAGCATCTACGGCAACATATTAATGCAGCGGGAGATACATGAGATATGCAGGATATCAGGTAGCTATAACAACAATGTCCTCAGCAGCTCCGTATCCGGGAGACCTCAGCAGGGGTTTTTTATCAGGGAGGAAACCATTCCAATAGTAGCTGTTTCAAGCAATGGTGTTGGGGTTGTGGGCAACTTAACAACCAAGATTATGCCGGGAAACAATAATGTTTTAATCAACACGAATCCCTTCCTTGATTCGGATATCCAGTACTCAGCGAATAAGGCGGTTGCTGTAGCTAAACTACGGTCGAAATACAATTTCGATAAGGATTTCATATTTGATTTCAAGGCAGGGGATGCTAAACTCATAGGCGGGGGAAGTGCTGGAGCAGCGATAACTATTGCAACCATTGCCGCCCTCCAAAACAAAACCATTAAAGACGATGCAGTTATCACGGGAACAATAAACCCTGATGGGACAATCGGCAAAATCGGGGGAGTCATAGAGAAAGCAAAGGCTGTGGCGGATGCAGGATACCGGTATTTCCTCATCCCTAAAGGTGAGGCAACAGTAACATACTACGAGAAACAGGTGACTAAGGAACCTACCGTGTTTGGTTTTACTATGTTAAACACATATTACGTTCCGAAGACAATAGACCTCAAGAAGGTTGCTGGAGAGGAATGGGCCCTAAATGTTGTTGAGGTATCAACGATAGATGAAGCACTAACCTACTTCATAGAGGAATAAGATGCCTAAGGTCAAGGAGATACTTGGAAGAGTTAAGAAACTAGAACTGAAAACCAGGAAACCGGTGGAGGGCTTGATTGCTGGAAGCTACCACTCCATCTTCAAAGGCAGGGGCATAGAGTTCACTGAAGTAAGAGAATACACCCCAGGGGATGATATCAGGGACATAGACTGGAATGTAACAGCTAGATTAAATACACCATACGTCAAGGAATACACTGAGGAAAGAGACCTTGACGTGTACATAGTTTTTGATGTATCAGCAAGCAACGACTTCGGATACATGAAAACCAAGAAAGAACTGGGGTATGAGATAGCGACCACAGTCATGTTCGCAGCCATCAGAAACAACGACAACATAGGTCTCTGCCTGTTCACAGACCATGTTGAAAAATACATAAAGCCAAGGAAAGGCAGGAAACACGCCCTGAAGCTGCTGAGAGAATTAATCTACCATACACCAGAAAGCAGGGAAACAGACATCAATGCATCCCTTACATATCTAAGTAAAATAATCAAGAGGCGGGGGATAATCTTCATATTATCTGACTTCCTATCAGGGGACTTCAACAAACCACTCAGATACCTTAAGAACAGACATGACGTCATCCTCATAAAGCTGTGCGACATCCGAGAAGAGGACATACCCGACATAGGCTATGCACTACTCGAAGACGGGGAATCAGGTGAACAAATCCTGGTCAACACATCAGCCAGGGAATTCAGGGGGACATACAGTAAAAAGATAAGAGAGAAACTCATGAACCAGGGGAGGAAAATGGGGGTGGATATGCTCCAAGTAAACACCTCAGAGCCATATATCGCGCCCCTCAGGAGATACTTCAAATTAAGAGAGAAAAGAATGCGGTGAACAAATAATGGATATCCCAACATCAATTAAACCCGATCTAGCATTCAATGAGCCAGGCATACTAACGGCATTAATTCTTATACCAGCGATTATCTACCTCTACAGGAGATACAGCAAAAAGAAAAGAGAAACAGCCTTAAAGTTCAGCTCGGTGGGATTAATAAAGCAAGCACCCTCCATGAAAACAAATATACGGATGCATCTGCCCTTTCTCTTACTGTTGACTGCTTCAGCCCTGATCATCATCGGATTAGCTGATCCCATGATCCCATTAAAGGCCCTGAAGGAGGGTGTGAATGTCGTCTTGGTGATTGATGACTCAGGAAGCATGGCGGCGTCAGATTATAAGCCAACGAGGCTGGAGGCTGCTAAGTCCTCAGCTGAAATACTGATAAACAACCTGAAGGAGAAAGACAATGTGGGTGTCATAATCTTTGAGTCAGGTGCCACAACAGCAGCTTATCTAACACCCTACAGAGACCAGGTTATTGAGAAATTAAAGGCTATTAAACAAAAAGAGGGCCGGACAGCCATAGGAGACGGCCTGGCGTTAGCCATAGATATGGCATCATCAATACCAAACAAGAAAAAAATCGTGATACTCCTAAGCGATGGGGTAAATAATGCGGGGGTTGTGGAACCAGCTGAAGCGATAGAATACGCTAAAGCAAACAGGATACAGGTCTACACAGTGGGTCTGGGCTCAAAGAAACCAGTGGTTCTGGGATATGACCTGTTTGGGAGAGCACAGTATGCTGAACTAGATGAAGAAACACTGAAAAAAATTGCAGACGAGACAGGGGGGACGTACTATAAGTCAGTGGACCAGGACACACTTGATGAGATATATGAAACCATCGGGGAAGACATTGAAAGAGAGTGGGAGAAGACAAGCATAAAGGACTGGTTATTCACTGCAGCGTTGTTTGTTTTACTACTTGATATTTACCTCATATATGGGAGATACAGGATTATTGTCTGAGGTGGTTGAGATGAGGAAGAAAACTATTTACCTGGCCTTGGTTTGTTTGCTGTTTCCGGGATTTGTTTATGGAGACAGCCTGCAGGTGGAGAAGATTGTTAGAGGCCAGGACATAAAGGTCGGAGATAACGTAACAGTATCCCTTGGATTCACCAACCCCTTCGGGGAAGAAATCCCGGTAGAGATCGTTGACAGAAACGTTTTAGGAGGGAACGGATTAAACGTTCAGTGCCTTGAGTACACCCTGCCAGCGGACAGGGAATCAACTGTGGCATATGAACCGATTAAGCCCTTCACCTCAGGAGAGTACGTCCTTGACGAGGCAGAGATAAGATACATTAATCCCGAGACAGGGAAGGAGGAAACAGTTAAATCCAATACAGTGAAGCTATCTGTTAAGAACTT
>JAOZNG010000232.1 GCA_029933895.1 archaeon | reverse complement strand
GGGGCATGAACAGAAATATCCCTGCATTTATAAAAGGGTTTATCCCATTTTTACATAATCGCTCCCCTTAGCACTCTCTGGAGCTATTAAGGGGGACTTACTCCTCCATCCCTGACAAACCCCTCCTCCTAAAATAAAACACCGTCAAGGCCGCCATTATGACCACCGCCAGAAGGATTGCCTTCCATACCCACTCCTCGGCCCCCCTACTTACCCCCACCTCACCCTCCCTCTCCATCTCTATCATCCCCAAATTCTTTTCTTCCCCCTCCTCCAGCACAACCTTCACCTCCACCCCCCTGTATCCCTCCTTCTCAAACCTTACCGTGTAATTACCGGCAGGCAATCCCTCAAACCGAAATACACCATCCTCCCCCGTTCTATTCTCACCCTCAACAGGACCTATCAGTACTACCCTAACCCCCTCTATAGGTTCACCACCACTTACCACCATCCCCCGTATCACCCCACCGCCCCCCACAACACCCTCAACCTCAAGGTTCACCTCCAATATCTTGTCCCCATCCACATACTCCCTACCCTCCCAATCCCTATATCCGCTCCCCTCCGGCGGATACACCCTCACCTCATACCACCCCTCACTCAGACCCTCAAAAACTACCACTCCATCCCCCCCACATACCTTATCCAACCTCACCCCTCCACCCACCAACACCACCCTCGCACCCCCAACAGCCTCTCCACCCACCCCCTTAACCAGAACCGTCAGATTATACCCCACTCCACCAACACCCTCCGGCATCACCGTATAGTTCACCTCCCTCTCATATAAACCCCCATCCCTGTCCATCACCCTGAACAAAATCTTACCCGCACCTATCTCTTCACTCTCAAACTCCACATAACCCTCCCCCTCCTCAACAACCCTCAGCGGTCCGCTCAATACCTCCACCTCCCAACTAACATTATATCCATCCTCACGATCCCATCCTCTCCCGCTCAGTTCGTACCTCTCCCTCCCAATCCCAAACCTCAACTTCTCCGGAATATCCATCACTGGCAGATTGTTCAAAACCTCCACTATTCCCTCCACCTCCTCACTCACATTACCCATCTCTGAATACACCTCAACAACTAAATCATACACCCCCGCACTCACATTCAAAGGTACCTCCACTATCGCCTCCTCCACCACCTCATCCCATCCACCCTCAACTACCTCACTCCCATTCCTTATCCACACTCTAACCTCCACTTCCAAATATTCGTGCACTACCTCAACAGGAACCCTCAGCTCATCCCCCCTGTACACCTCATACCTCCCAGATCCCACCCTCACCTCCGGCGGCAACGCCTCCCCATAATAACTCCTGTTCCCACTGTAACCAACTCCTCCCCAGCTATCCTCCACCTTCAACCTCAATACGTGCCTCCCCACACCATACCTCTCCGGTTTCCATAACCCCTCAAAACTTCCGTACTCGTCTCTTATCTCATACTCAAAACCATCCACCTCCTCCCACCTGCCCCCTAACCCATAACTCCCGTTCCATATCTCCAAACTAATACTCAAATTCCCTAAACCATCATCCCTATCCCATACCTGACCGCTTATCGTCATATCCTCCCACACATACAACCTCTCCGGATATATCTCAAAATCATACACCACCGGATCATAATCCAGTACCTCTAAACTACCATTCATATAATACCAATCACTGCTCA
>JAOZNG010000067.1 GCA_029933895.1 archaeon | reverse complement strand
GTTCATTGTTTTCATGTCAGGGATTATGCTTGGTTTCATTAGACCAGATCTGCAGATGATAGCATTGGGTATTATGGGCATGAGTTTCCTGTTGTTTCTTATCTCTGGATTGAATCTGAGGTTTATGATGTCCTCCCAGGCAGGGAACGAGATTCCGAAGATAATAGTGGATAATGGCACTAGAAAAAAATCCCCATTCTATGACGGTACCGGGACACATGCTGGCGCTCTCTTGGGTGATGTGAAACACGACCCGCTCCAAAGCGGGGGATTGGGGACTCCAGCACACCAGAGGGTTGTCTCTGGATTGATACACAAAGCCAACAAGGGCGTTTTGTTCATAGACGAGGTAGCGACGCTGGGGAGGTCACAGCAGGATTTATTAACAGCTATGCAGGAGAAGCAGCTGTCCATAACAGGCAGGAGCGAGATGAGTTCTGGAGCGATGGTTATAACAGACCCTGTGCCGGCTGACTTTATTCTCGTTGCCTCAGGAAACCTATCGGATGTGCAGAGCATGCACCCCGCCCTCAGATCAAGAATCAGGGGCTACGGCTATGAGATATACATGGATGACATGATAGAGGATACGGAGGAAAACCGGAAAAAACTGGTTCAGTTTGTAGCACAGGAGGTGAACAATGACGGGAAGATTCCGCACTTCACCAAGGATGCTGTGGGAGAAATCATAAGAGAAGCCAGGAGACGAGCCGGCATGAAAAACAAGATGACTTTGAAGTTCAGGGAGCTGGGAGGTATAGTAAGAGCCTCAGGAGATATAGCCAGAGAGATAAACCATGAATATGTCACCGCAGAAGATGTGATAGAGGGTAAGAAGTCTGCGAAATCCCTGGAACAGCAGATCAGCAACGTCTATCTGGAAAGGAAGAGGGAATATAACATACTGATTACGGAGGGTGGGATTATTGGCAGAGTCAACGGATTAGCCGTTTTAGGCGAGGGAGGCACCGTGCTGCCTATTGAGGCTGAGGTAACCCCTGGAGGTAAGAAGTCGGAGATTATTGCCACAGGAAAACTAGGGGATATAGCGAAGGAGGCTATACAGAATGTCTCAGCTGTTATAATGAAGATCTATGGAGAAGATATCAAAGAGAAATACGACATATTCGTGCAGTTCCTGCAGACCTATGAAGGAGTGGAGGGTGACTCCGCTTCTGTGAGCGTTGTCGTGGCCATGATTTCCGCTCTAAAGAACATTCCAGTGGATCAGAGCGTGGGCATGACTGGGTCACTGACTGTTAGAGGAGAGGTTCTTCCAGTGGGAGGTGTAACCCAGAAGATTGAGGCTGGAATAGACGCTGGATTAAAGCGGGTTATCATACCAAAATCCAACGAGAAAGACGTTCTCTTAGAGAAGAGATATGAGGGCAGGATCGAGATTGTGACCGCTGAAACCCTGGTTGATGTTTTAAGGCATTCCCTTATAGGTGGAGATGAAGTATTGAAGCGGATGGACTATATCAAAGAACAATCTGGATAAATACTTGTTCTCTTTTAATTACGAATACCTAAATAATATCCACAATGGAGATAGAGGATTTACCTGGTGTAGGTGATAAGGTAGCGGAGAAACTCAGGGCTTCTGGTTTCTCCACGGTGGAAGCAATAGCAACAGCATCCATCGGGCAGCTTAAGGAGGTTGGTCTAGGGGAATCATCAGCAATTAAACTAATAAACAGCGCTCAGGAGAACATAAAAATGGGCTTCGAGACAGGCCTGGACTTCAAGAAAAAAAGAGGGGCTGTTGGGAAGTTAAGCACAGGAAGCAAGGAACTCGACACCCTCCTGGGCGGAGGGATTGAGACACAGGCTATAACGGAATTATTCGGTAAATACGGTTCAGGTAAAACACAGATAGCTCACCAGCTGGCGGTGAACGTCCAGCTACCCAAGGAGGAGGGGGGATTAGATGCTAACGCGATATACATTGACACGGAAAACACCTTCAGGCCGGAGAGGATTATTCAGATGGCGGAAGCTAAAGGCTTGGACCCTGATGAAGTCTTGAGGAATACGCAGGTTGCGAGGGCATACAACTCGGATCACCAGATTATTCTAGCAGAGAAGGCAGCTGAAATAGCCGAGGAGCATAAAATCAAGGTGTTGGTTGTGGATTCATTGACTTCACACTTCAGGGCTGAATACACTGGAAGAGGTAGTCTAGCTGAGAGACAGCAGAAGCTGAACAGGTTCCTTCACCTGCTGCAGAGAAGTATCGGGGACCTCCATAATACGGCGGTTATAGTAACAAACCAGGTGATGGCTAGACCAGATATAATGTTCGGAGACCCTACTACGCCAATCGGGGGGCATATTGTTGGACACACCGCCACATTCAGGGTTTATCTGAGGAAGGGTAAGGGAGAGCAGAGAGTAGCTAAATTAATTGACTCACCTAACCTCCCAGAGGGGGAGTGTGTATTCAGGATAACAGGGGATGGAATCGTGGATTAATCAATCCTGAATACATCCAGCATCTCTTTCTCGGCGAAATGCAGTTCTCCTGGAACAACTATGGATTGAGGCGGCTCTCCGAAATCCTGATCCAATAATTCCTCCACAGTACCTGCCCTTATAAGGGAGTCACCCCCCAGCCTAGCAACACCCACAAGAAATAAACTATCAGCTATTAATCTCTTTTTCTTCTCATCCTCCATCCTCAGCAACAGCCTTAATCCCTCATTAATGGTCATGAACCTCTCCTCCTCTGATTTAGCATCCAACAAAACCAGTGAATGCAACCCCAGATCATAGTTCCTCTTTATCACATCGTAGGGTGATGTGGGGAAATAATTCTTCTCCGGGAAAGGTAATGTTGTTGTCTTACCGAACCTGTATATCTGTAACCCTGTTTCAGCGACTGCGGAATATATGGAGGATGAATGGATTACGTTAACCTCAACATCCTTCTCTCTAGCCCTTAATATAACATCAGCGTGTGTGGTGGCAATCAGGGGGTCCCCGCAGACAAGCAAGGCAACATCCTCTCTAGGGTCGGATAGAACATTTCCATCGATGTCTTCCTCTAAATCCTTTCTCCCCAGGACATTAATTTCTTTACCAGCCCATTCCTCTATAACAGATAAGTCGCCATTAAAGAAGCTGGTGTATAACTCCGCATAGACCACGTTTACCTTCTTTAGTGCCTCAATGGCCTTAACGCTGATGTCTCTCTCGTCATGAATCCCTAGACCGATGAGATAAAGCATTTTATGCTGGATAGATGAGACTGGATTAATAAAAAAAAAGAAAGAAAAAAGAAAGGAGATTTTTTAGTGGACGTTCTCCTTCAACCACTGTATCAGCTGGTCTCCTGCTTCTCTGGTGTCTGAGGCCAGGTAACCGGCAACCATAATCTTGCTGCCGTCCTTCCTGACAATATACTTGTCGGGTGCTGCCTCAAGTTCTTCAGCTGTAACTGTAGACATTCCGTTCACCACAGGACCCCCCACGATTACGAGGTTCTTGGTGGTGTCGGCTCCTATCTCGCTCACTACCAGGTTTCCTACGTCATTAACAGTCACCTTGGTGTAGGACACACTACCATCTCCTCCAGATGCCTCCATGGTAAAGTTGCTTACCGTGAACTCACAGCATCCGGCTGTTATTGTGTTTCCTACATCGGCTTCTGTTATCTCGTCGTATACCACTGTCTCCTCTTCCTGCGTGCCGATAAAGAAGGTCGAGTCCACCGCAGACTGTGGGTGACATATCTCAACAGAGGTTATCTCGTTGTCGGTTCCCCAGTCGATGGTGTAGGTGTCTCCCCCCTCAGGCACGTAGAGGACACTGTCCTGGTCGTCGTCTATTACCTTGGTCTTTATAACGTTGCTGTAGATGTCGTCCTGTAGTACACAGCCACTGAAGGATACGTTGGTACAGTTGTAGGTTGTGTTCGTTGCTGGATCAGCGTATATACACTCGTTAGCAGAGCTACCGTTTGTTCCGTTGACCACGCACTCTGTGGTGTATACTCCAACAGAGTGGGCGTAATCATCACTTCCGCCTGTTTCACTCTGACCTCTCTCTGACATGTCGATAACCACTCTCTCCCCGTCCTCGTTTTCTGCGTAGATAAGCAGGTCGTCTGTGTCGTCATCGTCGTTAATGTCTATACCGTTGGTTGTGGCACCTGAACACGGATCCAGATCGTATGCATCCAGGTCAAGCTCTCTTTCAACCCACAGGTACAGCTCGCTTCCGGAGTTCTCGAAGTCGTCGAATGCAGATACTACTCCATCAACGGTTGGTGTCGCCAGCTCAGGGTCAACAAGCAACAGCGGCTGCGTGTGGCTGTATGTTGACGTACCCCAGGGATTCTTGAGAGACAGTATTATGTCTTTATCACCCTCATCGTAGATTAACACCATGTCTACGCCATTCACTGTTGTATCAGCCCAGAACAGGTCCTCTGCTTTTTTCTTGACTTCCTCATCGTTGTTCAGGCTGCAGTCATCGTCGTCGAATGCGTCAGACAAGGCAACGGTCCTGAAGACTACCTCATCTATCGCGTCACAGCTACAGTTCTGGCTGCTTGCGTCCGTCTTCGATGGATCACACTGGTTTGTGGCGTTGCTCTTGGTGTCGTTCTCAACGTCGCACATGTGGTATAATTTAATACTCTGCTTCGAGCCAGAGCCTACCGGCTTAAGATCAACCTCCCATTCATCAAGGTTTTCATTGTCTTCGTCAGAGAAAGAGGCATCAATAAACTGATACATCTTCCCGCCTACCAGGAAGGCGTCTTCATCACCGCTTTCCTCGAATGGTCCGTTGTCCAGTCTCAGATCGTATCTGTTGTTTTTGTCGTCCGTTAAACCCACAACAACCTGATACGGTTCCTCCCCTGGAGCTACCACTATGTTTCCTTCACCATCGCCTGAGCACACAACATCCCTGAACGCGGAACTCATATATCCCTTGAATGTTAACTTGAAGTCTCCGGGAATATTGAGGTCGTCTCCGATTCTCAGGGCATGCCACAGCTCGTCATCCTGGCTCTCATCCACGTCCTCTGTCAGGGTTACTGTAACGGTATCCAATACCAGATCGTGGGCTGAATCCAGGCCCTTGTACTGTGTTATGTCGTCCTCGCAGTCGTTTGAATCATTGCAGTGCACAGCGTTCACGCCCACTTCCCAGCCAGTCCAGGTCTCGTCTCCGATGGTCAGGTCTTCACCGTCCTCGAGGACCACCTGGTTCGCTATGTCGTAGACTATGATGGATGCTGTCTCAACTCCGCCTGAGGACTCCGCATAAACCCCGGAGATCTCCAGGTCATCTACCACAGCGTTACCCATCTTTGATATCTGCCTCTGAACCTCTGTTCCGTCCGGCTTCTGTACCGTCAGCAGGATACCTGCCACGACATATTCTCCGGAGTATATAAGGTGGTCTATCTTAAACTTGTAACCCTTGTACTCGGAGGTGTAGCCTTCGCTTGTTATGTCATCCAGTCTGGCGCCGTCGGCCAGTATTATCTTGTCGTCTCCTTCTATCTCTTTCACGTAGTACTCCTTCCCGAAGAAGAGCATCTTACCTCTGTACTCGAAGTCAACCCAAGCGTCGCTGTCTGTTCCATCCTCAGTAATCATCTTCTGCATGGGAATCCATCCAGCCTTCAATATGTACTGTATGGATCCATCGTTAATTGCCATCTCCAGGTACTCGGGGTCATCTTTGCCTATGCCGGTCTCGTAGTACCACATGTTGCTGGGGTCTACATAGAGCTTCTCCTTCATGCTGTGGGAGGGATTCTCCAGCGCCTCTAGACATAGTGTATGACAGAACAGGCAGTGTATGTTGTTGGAGGACATGGTCTGTAGAACCGTTGCCTCAGAAAGCTCTTCAGTATCACAGGATATAGAGTACTGCGTGAAGTCACCTGGCTCATAGGTCTTGTTGCTGTCGCTGAACTGGTACTGTGGGAATGCATCTGTCTGGTCATAGAAGTCCTTGTTTATGGTAACGTCTGTATCCTGTATGTATTCACCGGTTGCTCCGAGAGCTGCCGTCTCGATCAAGACCTTGCCTGTTGCTCCGGCTGCTCCTCCTCCGGCAGTGGCTGTCTCTTCCATGTAGGCCAGGTTTCCGACGGTTGCTGCAATGTTTCCTGCTGTCACAAAGTCATCTGGTCCGCCTGCATTGGCTTTCTCTCCAACTACTATCTGCACTTTGGGCATGTAGCTGCTGTCATAGAAAAAGCTGGTATCTATCCCCGTGGAATCCATTCCTGCAAGTACTGGTGTAGCAAGTGAAGCCCCTATCATCGCTGCTCCAGCTGCCACTGTTCCTATTTTCTTAAAGTCCATAGATTTCAATTTTCTTTATCACCTTTTATTTTTTTTATTTATAGACCTGTATCTCAGATCTATACTAAATAAGAAAGTATTCAGGTTATATATATGTGTAAACGAACAATAGAGGACTTATCTGGTTTTTTATTATCGTAAACGTTCGATTGTACTGTAATTAGATATTAAACGTTCATATGGCTTTTATTTAGCCAAAAACCCATTTTTGAAGTTTTATCCACTTAGTTCTACCATCTTTACGTCTTTTTATTATATTTCGCCTCTCTAAACGGTTTATTACTTCTGAAAGCGTTGATTTAGGTATCCCAGTTGATTTATAGATGTAAGCCTGAGTTATCTCATCATCATAGGACTCAAGCATCTCGACTATTCTGCCCTCGT
>JAOZNG010000066.1:4072-6750 GCA_029933895.1 archaeon | reverse complement strand
CAACCACTAGGGGTGGTGGAGGAGGTAGTAGTGGCGGAGGAGGTGGAGGTAGTAGTGGCGGAGGTGGTAGCAGAGGCGGTGTGGTCCCCTCTGGAGGAGGCAGCTGCTTTGATGGCTTGAAGAACTGCCACCACCACCAGTGTGAGGAAGACGTTGACTGCGGCGGGCCATGTGATCCCTGCCCGACCTGCTCGGATGGAATACAGAACCAGGGAGAAAAAGGAATCGACTGCGGCGGACCGTGTCCTCCATGCAAGACAACAACCACAACAACATCAGTTACCACAACAACAAAGAAGGCTGCTGAACCCGGTGAAAAAGCGGGATGCAGCCCAGGTTGCGGTGAAACCTTACATAAGGATGACACCTATTCCTGCTCCACCTGCATGATCGGTTTAAACTGTGATTCCATCTGCGACACCAGCCTATGTGAACCAGAGAGCTGGTGCAGAATCAACGACAGAGGCCTGTTTGACTGCGGATGCTGTTGCTCTGCTATGGAAACAACATCCACCACTGTTGCTGGAGGAGGGGCTCCTGTCGGCTGGATTGTTGGTTTCCCTGGAGGTGATATGACACTCCCAGGTCTTCTGTTATTCCTTTTCCTGCTTTTCCTGCTGGTGGTTTACTTCCTGAACAGGAAGAGCAGAAGCAGGAATTAAGTTAATAAGGCACCAGAAGCAACCCAAGTATCCCAGCTGCTGTGGTCAGCCCATAGAGTATCCACATGCTCTGGTGCTCCGTCAACCTTAGATAATAGGGGAAGAACCACTTAAGGGTCCACTGGTTTGGTACCTCTATTGTACCATCCTCTCTCAGTGTGCCGAATTTCACATCCCCCAGCTTCTTAATCTTCCACATAATGTACATGAGGAAGTTTATTATGTGGGGTGAAAGTATCACCACCCCAAACAGTTCCAGCTTGTTCACCACAAGGAAGGCCCCCAGAGCCGCTCCGGTCATCAGACTCCCCGTGTTCCCCCAGAATATCCTGGCGGGATAGGTTTCATAGTATATGAAAGCCAGAAGTGAGCCGAATAACGGCAGAAACATGAATATTTTCTCCATCCCTGACTCGAAGAACACCCGTATCATTATGAAAGATAGGAGTATATATGATAAGCCACATGCCAGGCCGTTGTATCCTGAGTGCATGTTTATGAGGTTGGATGTTACCATAATGTACATCGGCGCTATGAGGAATAGATACCATAACCCCGGATTTATTTCCATATAATACAGGTTTATGGTTGACTCAGGCATCAAAGCCACTATGGGCATGGCCAGGAAGAAGGGCACTACTATCTTCCACGTGTGCCCTATCTGGAACAGGTCATCTGCTAAACCAAATAATCCATACACCAAGATGAGGAAGTGTAGTATGAGCAGGACTGTTATTGTCTCCAACCCTAGTATGTTCACCAGAATTAATGCAACAACCAGTGAGGTTAATATGGCTGCCAGGATAACTAATCCACCTATGGAGGGAATCTCTGGCTTATCCCTCTTGTACATGTCTCTCACGGTATAGTTTTTTTCTCTGGCTTTCTTCATGTATTTTGGGGTGAAGAGGATTGTGAACAGGAAGCTTGACGCGAATACGAGAGTTAATGCAATGTTTTCCATTTTCTTATTGTTTTATTCTTAAACCAGCTGGTCTGTATAAGCCATATCATGGTGAAGGATATTGTCAGAGCGAGTAGTGATATTGCCATATTTACTGCTGTGAAGTCCACTCCAAGCCCGAGGTCTAGTGTTAACGCTGTCAGCAGGGTTAAGGCAATGCTTAATACGGAACCTAAAGCTATCCGATCCACTATGCCTGTGTTTTTGGGGAATAACACCAGTGTTAAAGCGAATCCTGGAATAAAGAGTGTTAGGAGCAGGCCGAATATTATCCTGAAGGCTGAGATTATCATGTTTACTATTATAGAAGGTGTTTTTTTATAGTGGGACCAGTTTCTTGGTTTTGTAGGATTCAACTGCTGCCAGCGCTACCTGGAGGGCATGTCTCCCTTCCCTGCCTCCCACCATTGGTTTTTTGTCATTGTTTATGCAGTCTATGAAGTGTTCTATTTCATTCCTTAAAGGCTCTCTTTTCTCCAGTCTGATTAGCTGGAATCCCTGGTCGGTGAAGAATTTGACTTTCTGTTTGATGTAGTCCACGTAGGCTATTCCTTCCGTGCCCGTGATGGTTAGTTTCCTGACCTTGTGAGGTGTTAACCAGTTGGTTTGTATTGTGCCTGCGTTGCCGTTGCTGAATCCCAGCAGTATGGAGGCGTAGTCCTCGAATTTATGGGTTATGCTGCCGGCGTATGCGTGTACGCTGAGCACCTGTTCGTCGTAGATGTAGCTCATCACGTCAATGTCATGAACACCCAGGTCTGTTATTATGCCCACGTCCCTGATCCGTGGATTGTATGGTCCGACCCTTCTGGCGGAAATGGATACTATCTTACCGAGCTTGTCTTGTTTCTTCTTGAATGCCTGTACTGCCGGGTTGAATCGTTCAATGTGCCCTATCAGAAGCTTGACTTTTTTTCCCTCGGCTTTTTTTATTATCCCGTCAGCATTATCTAATGTATCTGCTATTGGCTTCTCCAGCAGGACGTGCATACCTCGTTCTATCGCCTGGAGCGCTATTTCCCTGTGTAGTTTGGTTGGTACTGCTATGCTCA
>JAOZNG010000066.1:0-4062 GCA_029933895.1 archaeon | reverse complement strand
GACGGCGGCGGCACCAAGCGCCTTCAGGATCGTAGCCCCTGTTCCAGAAGCTCTTTATGGTTAGTGTACGCTTTAGTCTTGTATTTCTCGGCTAGTTTCTGCACTCTTTCCTTGTTTATGTCTGCTATACCCTTAAGCTCTGTTTTTTTGTTCTGGCTGTAGATTCGGGCGTGATGTTGTCCCATCTCTCCGGTGCCTATCACTCCGATCTTTAGTGTCATTCTGTCATTTAACCCTTTCTTGCTGGCTTTTTATATCAGGTATTCCCTTATATTATATACGTTTCAAGTGTATATAAATAAATTCAATTTTATTGTAATATTATTAAACATTGTTCTAAAATGTACCAGACAGTAAAATATTGGTTCATCACCTCATCCATAATACTGCTCGCAGCATTCACCTATTTCTATCTATCATCAAACATATCACTCACATCACACTACAGCCTCTTTATCTGGTTTATAGCCGGAATCGGGGCACTCTACACCGCCAAAAACAAAACAAACAAGGGACTCACAGGAAATGAATCCCTCGCCATCTACACTCTAGGTATTCTAGCAGCCGTCTCCAGCTTTACATGCATAGACATAGGATTCTGCAATCCACCCTACAACATGGGAGAGTTCACTATCCTGCTGTCTTCTCTGAGCATTATCTACTTCACATACCTCAGATATAGACCGATTATTGTACCCTCCGCTTTCCCCTTAATCAGTGTTTTAGGCTACCAGGTATTTGACCTGTTCCAAGAGAATATTGACTCACTCTCCCAGCCCTTCGTTGAGCCGACCACAGAATTAACCGCCTTCATCTTAAAGTTTTTTGGCATATCCGTTGAGGTGAACGGCAACATCATCTCCTTCCTCTCCATTAATGGATCATTGATACCCATAAAGATTGTCCCCGACTGCACTGGCATCTGGTCTCTTGGAGCCTTCACTGCCTCACTCATACTGGTCGCCCTGGTTTTCCCCCGGGTTTTCTCGAGAGAGAGCATGCCATACATTATTGTGGGATATGTGGGGACCTATGTAGCTAACATCACCAGGGTGGTGTTGATTTGCCTGAGCGCTTACTTTTACGGGTACTCTGGAGCTACTGAGATCGTGCACGTGCACGCTGGCTGGGTTGCGTTCTCTACCTGGATGATATTGTTCTGGTACCTGTTTTTCTCCCGCTATCTGTTGCATGAGAAGAGTTTAGAAGATAAAAAGACCGCTCCATAGTATAGAAGCAATGCTATTCCATACCTTGACATAATGCTTGATGTATGATCCCAGGGCAGGGTTATATCCCAGCTGGCTGGCATCATGTACAGTCTCTCGCTTAAAGGATACAGGAGGGGTATCCCGTACATTCCCTGCACTGTGTCCATCAACAGCTGCCCCCCCAGCATCACAGTCAAGGCCAGCATGTAGGCAGCGTATTTCTCTTGTTTCTTCTTGTGCAGGTATATGAATGCCGCTGAAGCCAACGCTAAAACAGTGACATTGTGCAGTACCTGTATTCCAAGCCCTGTGAAATGGTCTAAATCCAGCATCAGGGGGATTATGGACAGAACAAGTAATGTTTTCCGGTTGTACTGGTTGATGTTTTGTAGTATAATATACCCCCCCGTGAAGGATATCATGTAATGGAATAATGGGTCCAATTTTATTGTTTCCTTCCCTTAAGCCAGTAGTGTGTTTCGTAGCTGTTTGTGGGGCTTGTTAGCTCCACCCTGACTTTCACTGGGAATTCCATATAAGGTGGGTAGTCTGTGGAAACCTGCCATTCCTTTTCTCTCCCTGGCTTGATGCTGAAGGTGTTCTCTCCTATTGATACATTATTGAGGTATATCTCCGCTCTGTATCTGGTTTCCTCTCCCTCAAAGCATCTCACCCCATAGATGAAGGATATGGTGTCGTTTACAACATAATTGTTGTATGAGTCCGGCTTGATGTATAACGCACTGTAGGGCTCCTTGACCATGAATAGAAAATATGCCGTGACCAGCAAACCTGTTATTATCGCTGCAACAACAGCCTTAAACATGAGGTCGTCTGTTTCTCCAGCTGGTTCATTTAGTGTCTTCCTTTCCTGGATGACTTCCTCAAGTATCTTCTTCTCCTGTTCTGCCTCCAGCAGGGGAGTCATTTTCTTGTTCATTATCTCTTGCGTTTAAGCTGTTAAATTCTGGTTCTGTGGTAGAAGAATCCGGCCAGGAACAGCATCAACACCAGTATCGCTGTCCCCTCCACCGGCACCCCGATTATTCTCCCAGTGGCTGCTTCCTTTTTTTCCGGCACAGTTTCGGTGGATAGTTCCTGTATAACAGCCCTGGGGGGTGTGGTGTCTTCTGGGAGGGTTGAGGTTGTGGCAGTTGTTGAGGTTGTGGTTGATGTTGAGGTAGTTGTTGTCGTAGATGATGTTGCAGTAACGGTTGTTGTGGTTGTTTCCGGGGGTTCTGGTTCCCGGGTCCCGTACACGTAGAGGTAGCCCTCCTGGATTGCTGTGATGATTTCAGGTCTCTTGTCCCCGTCCAAGTCCGTTATTACTGGAGAGGTGCTGGTTTCTTTATCTAGCTTGTGTCTCCATACGGCTGTATAGTCTGAGTCCAGTATTATGGTTTCTCCTTCCCTGGTTGTTATTATTATCTCCAGCCTGGAGTCGTTGTTTAGGTCCGCTATGGCTGGCTGCTGGTTTATTTCTTTGTTGGTGGAGTACCTGGTTTCTTCCTCTCCTCCGGGGGTGAGGATGTATAGGTTCCTGCCCGCTCCCACTGCTATTATGGTCTGGTTTCCTTGCTCTCCGATGGCTGATGATGTTGCTTCCCCTTCCAGGGTGCGGTTCCATACGGGTTTCAGTGCCTGCATGGTTGTGAATCTTTCCTGACTGTATTCCGTCCCCAGTTTAAGCCTGAATATTTCCCCTTTCTCTGTTGAGGTTATTATTGTTTTCTCATATATTGTCGGGCTGGTTCTGTGGTTGCTGTCTGTCCGGTAGGATACTATGGGACCTCTCCATAGCATCACATGAAGTGCTTTGTCGTTGGAGCCGTATATTATGTCTCTGTATCCGTCATTGTTGAGGTCTTTTATTGCAGGGGTTGTTTCTGTTGGTGCTGTGGTCTTGTATGCTCTTATTTTCCTGCCCTCATAGTCTAGTATGTATAGGTTCCTGTCTGCTGAGGCAAATATGATTTCTTTTTTCTGGTTGTTTTCGAGGTCTGCTGCTATCGGATTGCTGGTTATTTTTTTCCCTGTGTGATAGCTCCACTGGTGTTGTCCCTGGTGGTTTATGACGTGTATTGTGCCATCTAGTGTACCCATTATTATTTCTTTTTTTCCGTTGTTGTCTAGGTCTGCTGCTGTTGGCGTGGTTGATATGGTAGTGTTTGTCTTGTATGTCCATATGGGTTTCCCCTGATGGTTTATGACGTGCAGTGTTTTCCCTGCTGCGAGTATTGTTTCTTCTCTGCCCTGGTTGTTTATGTCTGCTGTTATGGGGTTTGTTGTTATTTTTTCTTGTGCGTAGTATATCCACTTGATTTTTATCTGGCTTAGGTTGTAGTTTGTTGTTTCTAGTTTCGCATAGCCGGTGTTTTCAGGGTTTCCTCCTTCCCGGGGCCATTCAGATGTTGTGTTTATGACAAGAAGCAGTAGCGTAAGAGCCAGAATTGCTTTCTTCATTTTATTTGCCGTCGTATTAAATAATTATCGTATTACAACAATAAAAATTAAACATTGTTCAATTTTTCAGATTCTTGAGTTTCCTGAGCTCCTTCCAGAATATCTCCTCATCCCTCTCCAGTATCCTCTCATGTTTCCCGAACATTCGCTCGAAGCTTTTCCGGAGTTTCCTCAACTGTCTCAGCTCCAATAAAACAAGAATCAGCGCCAAGGTCACCCCTACATTGACCAGTATCAACACCCATACAAGGCTTACTTCATAGTCGAATATGTACATCCTCCAGTTAATTATTTAGTTTTACAGGTTATTAAGTCACGTATTTATTCGATATTTGTTCTATCCACCCACATGGTTTACATTTTTTAGAGTAATGTGCTGAATATGTGT
>JAOZNG010000065.1:6474-6778 GCA_029933895.1 archaeon | reverse complement strand
CTGGTGAGTCTGTCGCCCTGATAGGCCCTAATGGGGCGGGGAAGTCAACTCTTATCCTGCACCTGAATGGAATACTTCGAGGTGAGGGAACTGTGAAAATATTTGGCCACGACATAAAGAATAGGGAGACATGGGATCTGGTGATGGATGTAGGTATTGTGTTCCAGCACCCGGATGATCAGCTTTTCATGCCAACGGTCTTTGATGATGTCGCCTTCGGGCCTTTGAATATGGGGCTGTCTGCCAGGGATGTGGAGGATAGGGTGTTCTCTTCATTGAAGCGGGTTGGTCTGGAGGGCTTCGT
>JAOZNG010000065.1:0-6464 GCA_029933895.1 archaeon | reverse complement strand
ACAGATGCACCCATAACCTGTCGTTTGGAGAGAAGAGGAAGGTCTCCTTTGCAACAGTTCTCTCGATGGATCCAGAGATCATTGTATTCGACGAGCCAACAGCCAACCTGGACCCGGTTAGCAGGAGAGATATGGTAGCTCTCATAAGGGAGCTTCAGGAGGGGGGGAAGACTTTGGTGATAGCTACCCACGACATCAATGTCGTTCCAGAGGTTGTTGACAGGATTTATGTGCTCAATAAAACACTACTGGGGGAGGGTTCTCCCAGAGAGATTTTGATGGATACGGGACTGTTAGATGAATCAAATCTGGATACTCCAGCTGTCACTAAGTTGTTTGAGGTACTTTCATGTTTCGGGTATGACACCAGAGAAATCCCTCTTTCTATGGAGGAGGCTGTTTCTCACCTGACCCGGACTATAGAGGACGGTGGGGGAAATATCCACCTGCACATCCATAAACACACTCATGAGGAGATAGATATGTTGAAGGGAAAAAAACACGCCCACCATAGATCACCTGAATAGTTTAGGGTCTACCCGCACACGATTCTGCTCCAGCCCCACGTCCTTGGGGGAGTAACCCATGGCGAGCCCCAGAAGCTGTGGGTAATGCAACACAGGGATGTTGAACTCCTCCTTCATCTCTGATGCAACCGCTCTCTGGTTTGCGTCATACATAACGTTACAGAACGGGCATGCAGTCACCATAATATCTGCTCCGGCCTTTCCGACATTCCTGAGCTTTCTCCCGGTCATGTTATATGCGATGGACTGGTCTGCTGCAAGGACATAGCCTCCGCAGCAGAGTGATTTCTCGTAGTAGTCTATTGATTTAGCTCCAGTAGCCTCAATCAACTCATCCAGGCTGACAGGCTCCCCGGGGTCGTCAAACCTTAATTCCTCTGAAGGCTTCATCAGGTGGCATCCGTAGTGGGCTGCAACCGAAACATCAAGTGGCTTCACAACCTTCTTCTTTATCGCGTCAACGCCAACACCCTCCCACAGTACTCTGACATAGTGTTTCACGTCAACTGTTCCCCTGAATTCCCTGTCCACGCCAGATAAAACCCTATTGACTTCGTCCCTGAGTTCAGGATTCTGTTTGAGTTTCATGTTAGCCCTGTAGAGTGCTCCATTGCAGCCGTTGCAGATAACCATTAAATCAAGCTTCAGGTCCTCAGCCATGGATATCACCCTGGCTGCCATGGACAAATAAGTTAATTCATTAACAAGCTCATAGTAGAGGCCGCAGCATCCGGCATCAACCATATCAATTAACTCGATATCGAGTTTCTCCATGATCTTTCTTGTTGAGAGGTCATAGTTGGACTCTCTAAAAGGGGTTGTGCAGCCTATGAAGTATGCATATCTGTCACTCATAATCCACCACCTGTTTTCTCTATTATCTCCCTGATTTCACTGTTATGTTTGATCCTTGGGAGACCCATCCTCTCCCTTCTCTTATTCTCTAAATCTCCGATGCTTGACGTGAAGCCACATGAGCTAAGGTTCTCTATCAACGGTTTAATGAACTCTGGAACCCCCCTTTCCTTAACATAAATCCTCCTCATCAGATTTATTAAGTCTGCAACCTTTGTGTTTGTCGGGCATCTCTCCTGGCAGGTGTAACAGTTGGTGCAGAGCCAGATATCATCCTCCAGCCTGCCTTCTATAACCGCCCTGTGCAGAATCCTTCTTGGATTATATCTGCTGTCCGTAATCATTGCAGAAGGGCAGCCACCAGTGCACATCCCACAGCTGAAGCAGTAATTCAGTGTTCTACCATCAACATCTGATCCCATCTCCTTTCTAAGATCCATCTTCGATACTATGCTTTATTTCTTTGATTATGGCCGGGAGGGATTTCTTCAAATCTCTGCTTAATCCCTCACCGAATTCAGTAACGTTCTCTACCTCTATACCATAAATCTCTATTCTCTCAGGCATTTCCCCGATGAATTTTTCACCGAATTCTATTGCGGTTCTGAAATCCACATCATGTGGTGAGATCCCGTGCATGGTTGGAATATCATTAGGTGTCAGCTTATATATCTTGCCGGGTACGCCGTCTCTTGTCTTGACGGCATCCACTATTATAGCTCTTTCATAGCCTCTGAGCATTTCAACCAGTTCCAGGCCTGAAACACTTGCCTCCTTAAAGTCCGCACCATCCACCTCCTTCTCAAGTTCTCTTACAACATGGATTCCTATTCCATCGTCTTTCAGGAGCGGGTTTCCGACTCCAAGCACAAGGGTTTTCATTATTCAAATCTTGTGATTTTTTTGTATATGTTCCTGTCCGAGTCATAGATCCTGATTTCCATCGGCATATGCCCCAGCAGGGTGTGGGTTGCACAGGCGAAGCATGGGTCGTATGCCCGAAACGCCATCTCTATCCTATTCAGTATTCCATCATTAATCTTAAAATTCCTGATTAATTTCTGTGCCGCACGCTTCACTGACATACAGATTCCTGCGTTATTGTTACCTGTTGCCACTATAATGTTGAGTTTCTTTATCATAGCTTCTTCATCGGTCCAGTAGTGATGGAATAATGTCCCTCTTGGAGCCTCAACCTGGCCTATTCCTTCACCGACAACATGTGTTGGGATGTTCCTGACATCTGAGCCGGTGATCCCTGGATCCTGGATCAGTTCCATTATCCTTTCAGCGGAATACATGATCTCTATCACCCTAGCCCAGTGCATGGCGAGTGTTGCGTGGGAAGGTGACCCTCCAAGGATTTCATACATCCTGTCGTATGCTTCATCAGCTGCTGGTGTTGCCATTCCGTCGGCGGCGTTTAACCTAGCCAATGGAGCAACCCGATAAATACCGGAGTCCCTTCCATCAACAAAACCCTTCCACCCAACCTTCTTCAGATATGGGAATTTAAGGTAGCTCCATGGCTCCACATGTTCTGCGATATGCTTCAGGTAATCCCTGCCGTTGAATTTCACAAACTCCTTCCCTCTGGGATCCACTACCCTGATATCGCCGTCGTAGAACGTGACCTTGTTTTTCTTATCAACCGTTCCCATATAATATGTCTCGTGCCGGTATATGTCTCCGGTTATTATGTCAACATATTCCTTGTTTTTCAAGACAATGTCCTCAAACACCTGTAGAGTGAATTTACTGAAATCTACCAGGGACTCCGCCATCTGCTCAATCTCCTTCTGCTGTTTATCATCTATTCCTCTGGCTATTCCCCCAGGTAAATTGTTTATCGGGTGGGTTGCTCTCCCGCTTATGATTTCCTGGATTTTTTGGGCATGGGCCCGTGCCTCAATTACTCCCCCCCCAATCTCCAGGCCGACTTTGTTGATTACTCCAACGATGTTTCTTTCTGCGGGATCAGCTGTTGGTCCGACAATAAAATCCGGGCCAGCGAGAACATAGAAATGGACTATATGGCTATGTATGAAGTGTGCATTCAGACTCATTTCCCTGAGTTTTTTGGAGGTCGATGTTGGCTCAACCCCGAACACATCATCCACTGCCTTGCTGGATGCCATGTGGTGGGGGTTGGGGCACACCCCGCAGATCCTTGGCACTATCCTTGGCAATTCCTCCGCCGGTCTGCCCTGGCAGAATTTCTCAAAACCCCTTAACTCGACCACCTGGAAGTAGGCGTCTTCAACATTACCTTCATCGTTGAGGAATATATCTATCTTTGCATGACCTTCAAGTCTTGTAACCGGAGTTATTACTATCTCCTTCTTGTTTCCTTCCGCCGTTTTTTCACTCATTTCTTCACCCTCCTAAGCATCGATTTCGGGAGTGTGAATCTATAGAATGTCCCCAGCGGGTCTTTAATTTGTTTGAATATCCTGGTTATATCGTCTTCTATTAAATCTTCTTCATTCACGCCGAATATTGTGGCAACAAGGTTCAGGAAATTACCGCCTTGATCAAATGCCTCCTTTGTCGGTCCATTACATCCCCTGCACGGGACATTAGCCTTTATGCAGATTGTGCCGCATCCAGCCCTTGTCGCAGGGCCCATACATAACAGTCCCTGGTCAAGCATGCATTTCTCCTGGTCGATTTCGACTTCATGGGGTCGATATATCCTGTCTATCCTCCTTTCCTCTGATTTTGTTCTATCGCATTCGCTGCAAAGGGTTTTCTCGGATGCAATCACTGTCCCCCTCGGAGGCAGGTCTCCTGAAACGACCGCATCAATGCACGTCATTATCTGCTCCGTAATCGGCGGGCACAGTGGAAGGTAGTAGTCGACGTCAACTTTATCATCGAGGGCAAATACATCATCATAGAATCTTGGGAGAGAGAGTTCATGTCCGCCTTTATCAACGTATCTTGTTTCCGGGGTGATGAATTCAGGGTTGTCTGTTGATGCAGTGCTCCTATAAACCTCCTCGAATATACCATCCCTGTTTGTAACATTAGCCAGACCAAATATTCCCCCAAAGCATGCGCATGCCCCGAAAGCAATTAATATCCTTGATTTCTGCCTCATCAGGTGAGCCATGTGCTCGTTTTCCGAGTCTCTTACAGAGCCGTGATAAAAGCAGAGATCTATCTCATTATCCTCCATAGCTTCGACATCCTTGTATTTCGCATCCATTATTGTCGGGGCGAACACTATCTCTGCTTTCTCAAGAACCTGCAGTATCTGCCCGTGGATGTCCAGAAAGGCGATATCACATCCCGAGCATGTGGCTCCCCTGCATATCGCCAGCTTAAGTTTTTTTCCCTGCACCATCTTTTTTTTTAACTTATCTCTTCATCTAATTTAGTTACGATATCGATAAACCGCTTTGATTCATCCTTCCCGATCCATTCAATCATCAGCGATTCCGGGTCAATTCCAAACTGGTTAATCAATTCCCTTAATGCAATAACTCTCTTCCGTGCCTTAAAATTCCCTGTGCAGTAATGGCATGCATCAGGTGGACATCCCCCGATAAGCACCCCTTTGGCTCCGGAGCTGTAGGCTTTGAGGATGATCTGTGCATCCACTCTTCCTGTGCACGGGATTTTGATGATCTTAACGTTTTCCGGATACGTTAGTCTTTCATAAGCTGCCTTATCTGCGGCGTTATAGGAACTCCATTTACATAGCAACGCGAGTATATCCCCTTCCCGGACTGTCCCGGATATCTGGGCGAGCATTCCTTTATCGTCACATCCCTGTAGCTGGTTTGCTCCTGCTGCACAGGTGGCTGTGCAGATCCCGCACCCCATACAGAGTTCCTGATTTATCGTAACCCTGTCATCTTTTAGATAAACTGCTCCATATGGGCACACAGTTACACATATCCTGCAATCTATTTCGCTGCAGATATCGCTGTTTATAACTGCTGTCGGTGTTTTGTTTTCTACGCAATCCCTGCCAAGTACACCTATCACCTCGTTCGCCGATTTCTTGGCATTAGTTATGGTCTCAGCCACCCCACAGGGGAATGCCGCTGATCCGGTAACGAATATGCTCCTTGGATTCGAATCCACGGAAAGTGAAGAATTTACATAATCAACAGGGAATTCTCCGTTATCTGGAAGCCCCAGTTTCCTGAATAATTCATTGTCTGGAATAAAACCGGTCATTAGAACAACACACTCAACCCTGTTTTCAATGTTTTTTCCAAGGAGTATGTCTTCGGATCTCACAACCAGGATTCCATCATCTTGGAGAATCTCTGAGGGCCTTCCCTGTATAAATTTAACCCCATAGTTCTCTCTAACGGTGTTATAGAATTTCTCGAAGGGGCCGTAACTTCTCATGTCTATGTAGTTTATGTAGACCTCGGTTTCTGGATTTATATCTTTTATCAGCTTTGCCTCCTTAAGACCGAGGAGGCAACAGACCTTCGAGCAGTACGGTAGATGGTTCTCGTCTCTTGAGCCTGCACAGTTTACGATAGCGACGCTTTTTGGATTTATCAGGCCGTTTGCGAATTTCCGCTCGAACTCTAGTTTAGTTAAGACGTTATCATATCTTCCGTAACCGTATTCTTTTATCAGCGACGCATCGTAGTCTTTTAGTCCGGTTGCAGCTACTATTGCTCCAACGTCAATGTTTTTTTCGCTTTCATCCAGACTGATTTCAGGACATATCCTCACACACTCACCGCATTTATTGCATGCCTCAAAATCGATTCCGTAACTATCTGGGTAAGTTGGCATATAATAGATGGCCTTATGTTTGATTCCGTCATCATCCACAACAACCGGACAGGCTTCTTCACATTCCCTTAAGAGTCTGCCTTCAATAACATTACCTCTGGTCTTAATCTTTATCCTGTAGTTCCCAATATCTCCATTAACCTCCTCTATCTCTGAATTGGTCAAGATCTCAATGTTTTTGTTTCTAACGACTTCATTTATTAGTGGGTATAGTATATGCGAGTTTGGAGTGCCTTCAGGATAAAGTCTGTCTAACTTTTATACACGGGAATGATCTCTAGAATTTCATTCTCTGAAGCAGGTCTTCTTGCT
>JAOZNG010000064.1 GCA_029933895.1 archaeon | reverse complement strand
AATTTATTGCAATGATATCAGACATGAGTTCAGGGAGAGGAATTCCGTGCCCACAGCATCCGACACCGACACAGAAATAGCTGCCCCTTCCCCCGCCATACATCATATTCCTCCAGCACTCTGAAGAGCCACCAGGTCTCCATTCACCTCCCTCACTCAAACCGGCAGCAGCTCATCATGGACAGATGAGATACCACGTTTAAATCTTCACAGTCATCATGGGCTGTAATTTAGCGACCTCGGTTCCTAAATCATAGGTCATAATCTGCCTGATAACAGACTCCCCCCTGTAGATATATGGAAGCTCCCTTGGGTTGCTGATTATCATGGTACCGAACTCAGACATATCCCCCTTTGCTGTCATATCATCAACCTTCGACGCAGGCTTCACGCCATGGAGTATGAAGCTGTTGCCAATGCTCGTGTGAATGGTTTTTATTTTCGTATAAGGTATCTGTATATGGTACCCCCCACCATGGGGTAATATGTTAACATCCATAAGATCACCCATGGAGCCTGTTTCCTCAGCTCTCTCATAGAAACTCGCCCTCTTCACGACCTCCTCCGATAGATTCCTCCTGCCCTTGAATATATGCAACGGTAGATCCCACCTCAAGGCAACAGGGAAGATCGCCTCACCTGGCGGATAGCTCTCGTCCATGGAGTCATGCACTCCCAGACGAATCTCGTTCCTCTGGAAGAGGCCTTGATGCGTCAGGTTAGATAAAATCTCAAGGTCACCTAATACCTCCCCTATCAGAATCTCCCTCCTCTTCTTGGAGAACTCATTATACTCCAGCCAGTTCCTGTAGTATTTCCTCCCCCCTGAGCCACTTAAAACAGATATCCCCCCAAGGGGTGTCTTAACCCATTCCCCGTCATCCACTGCATCATACATTACACCCCGCCTCTCCTGACCAGAGCCGTGCATTACCGCATAATAGGAGTCAGATGGCATCCTGTCCTCTATGTCCGGTGATATCTCAAGGGTCTTGTATAACTCAAAGAAGTGATTGCCTTTGCCGAAGTCGGTTTCCAGTCTGGTATCCCCTAGATATATCTCTGATTCCTCCACCCTAGCTACTCTCTCGATGATTTCCTCCCTGGAGGGTAGCTCGTCCATTCTAGCCAGTATCATACCGCAGGCGTTAGGTCTCATCTCGGGGAAATAGACGCCCTTCTCCCTCCACCTGATTACTGCACCATATCCGAAGCCGGCCCGCCACCTGCCGATGTTCCGGGTTATGGTAGAGTCAGGGCCGAAAACACATAAAACATCATCACTGTCCAAGACGTGCATCATCCGGGCCATGCCGTACCTCATGTTCTCATATGAGAGAGCGGATGTAAGGTCTCTTATACTGAGGGAAAAAATATGTTTCTCCGCTAGCTGCAGAAGCTCTTCACCGGACATGCTGGATACTGGAGGCATTTTATTTTTCAGGATATTATTATTGCATCTATTATTTAAATAGAATGTATCTGCTGTTGGACGAGAAAGGAAACAGTTACCTGATTAATGGAGAAAAAGACTTCCACTCTAAATACGGCGTCATAAACGCTGAAGAGTTGAGGGGGAAAAACCCGGGAGAGGTTATTGAATCACACACAGGAAGAGGATTCTTTGTTCTGGAGCCGGGGAGACTGGACTACATAAGGAAGGCCAGGAAGGGTCCCCAGAGCGTGACACTCAAGGACCTAGGCTTGATTACAGCCCATACATGTATCTCATCAGGTAGCAGGGTGGTGGATGCGGGCACAGGCTCCGGGATTATGGCCATGTACCTCTCTAACCTGGTTTACCCCGAGAAGCTGGTCACCTACGAAATCAGGGAGGACTTTGCTGAGATAGCCAGGAAAAACTTCAAGAAGGCTGGTATAGGGAATATCGAGTTAAAACAGGGTGACGTCTATGATGGTATAGATGAGAGGGGAGTTGATTTAATCACCCTGGACTTACCTGAGCCGTGGAGGGTTATAGAGCAAGCGAAGGAAAGCCTTAAGCCGGGAGGGTACCTGGTCTCTTATTCCCCATCCATCAACCAAAGCAAGAGACTATTCGACCGCCTTAAGGGTTTCCGGTCCGAGACCCTGGAGTGCCTGAGCAGGGGCTGGGATATGGAAACAGTAAGGCCCCATAGCAGGATGCTTGGTCATTCAGGTTTCCTGACCTTTGCCAGACTGGTTGAGAAGAACTGATCACTTAACAAAGAACCGCTTACCGCATTCCCTGCATACATATTTTTCCGAGATGAAACACCCTGAACATACTCTCCTCCCGCAGACTACACAGGTCCTTAAGGTATCTATTTTTCCGCACAGCTCACATGAGTCACGTGAGGGCAGAGAGAAACAGGTAGAGCATAATGAGCTATCAGCGTGATAATGGTATTCACAAACCCGTCTACTGCAGTATACGCATTCATAGAGTTTCCCGTATTTACCACAGATATCACATCTCCCCTCCATTTTTTTTAGTGAACATTAATGTATTAAAAGAAAGAAGATATATATTGTGTATCCGGGGTAATTTATTCCATCACTCTCTATACTTTATTTATGAAGACTCTGTTGGATGCCAGCTACACCATACGGGACGAGAAGCCTGTGATCAGGTTATTCTATAAATTAAGGGAAGGCATGAACGTTGAGGAAGTGATGGATTTCCAGCCCTACTTCTACGCCACAGCCAAAGAAGACCTTGAGGGATTGAAGGAGAAAATAAGGTCCATGGAGGGCGTTGTTTCCGTGGATAGCAGGGAGATGATAGACCACGGCAGAGAGAGACAGGTGTTGAGGATTACCGTCAGGCAGCCCAGGGATGTTCCCTCCCTAAGAAGGGAAGTGAAAGACCTAGAGGGGTGTGAGGAGGTACGGGAGACGGATCTGCCCTTCACCCAACGCTATATGATCGATTCAGATATTACTCCAATGGAAAACGCCGAGGAAATTGATTTAAGGGTCGCATCCTTTGACATGGAGGTCTACAACCCCCAGGGAGAGCCTAGACCAGAGAAGGACCCTATCCTGATGATAAGCTACTCAGACAACAAAGGACTTAAGAGGGTGTGGTCAACCAAGGGCGGTGATCTGGGGCTTGGCTATGTAAGAGAGGTTAAGTCAGAGAAGGCCTTGATTAAGGAATTCATGGAAACAGTTGAGGAGAGAGAGATAAACATCATAGTCACATACAACGGCGATAACTTCGACTTCCCCTACCTCAAGGAGAGGTGCTCCTTCCACAAGATCACACCGTCTCTGGGCTTCAATGGAGCTGCTGTTAAGCTGGAGAGAAGGGGCATGAATTTCGGGGCTAGGATAAGAGGAAGACCGCATGTGGACATGTTCCCTGTATGCCGGCAGCTTTTTAATCTACCAAGATACAGGCTTGAAGATGTTTACTTTGAGTTATTCGACAAGGAAAAAATTGACGTTAAAGCAGGGGAAATGCACAGGATATGGGATGCGGGGAAGGGAGAAGACTTTAAGGTGTTTTTCGAGTACTCCATGAGTGATGCAGATTCCACTCTTAAAATAGCGGAAGCGCTCCTCCCGCTACAGTACGAGCTTTCAAGGATTGTTAAACTGCCGGTATATGAGTGCTCCAGAACCGCCTCCGGGCAGAGGGTGGAGCATCTGCTGATAAGGGAGGCCCATCACAGAAACATCCTGGTACCCAATAAGCCCTCGGACAGGATATTCGAGGAGAGGAAGGATAAAAGCTATACAGGAGCCTACGTTGTTGACCCTGTGAAGGGGGTACACGACAACATCATATTGTTTGACTTTCGCTCGCTTTACCCGAGCATAATAACGTCATATAACATAGACTGCTCCACAATAGACTGCGACTGTTGCTCAGGTGAGAAACACAGGTCACCTACAGGCCACTACTTCTGCAAGAACAGGGAGGGTTTTATACCAACCGTCTTAAAGGCTTTGGTTGAGAGAAGAGTGAAGGTGAAGAAGAAACTAATGAAGGAAAAAGACCCCGCCAGGAAAGGCCTTCTGGATGTGAAACAGCAGGCCTTGAAGCTGTTGGCGAACTCCATGTACGGCTACTTTGGTTTTCCAAGAGCGAGGTGGTACTCTAGGGAGTGTGCTGAGGCCATAGCAGCGCTCGGCAGGCAATACATCCACGAGACCATAGAGAAGGCCAGGGAGAGTGGATTCAGCATAATATACGGAGACACAGACTCCGTCTACCTTAAGCTGGAGGGCGTGGACTCTCGGGAAGAGATCATGGAGAAATCCGAGGCATTTCTTAAGAAGTTAAACAGCGAGCTTCCAGGTGATATGGAGCTGGAGTTCGAGGGTTTCTATCCGAGAGGGATTTTCATCACCAAGAAGAGATATGCCTTAATGGACGAGCACGGCATGCTCTTGGTTAAGGGACTGGAGACCCGGAGAAGGGATTGGGCGGACATAGCCAAGGAAACCCAGGAGAGGGTCCTGAATGCCCTGTTGAGGGAGAAAGACCCCGAGAAGGCGGCTGATATCGTGAAGGATGTCGTGGGGAAGATTAAGGAGGGGAATGTACCGTTGAAGAAGCTGGCCATAAACACACAGATAACCCGGGGCCTGGGGGATTACGTGCAACCAGGACCCCACATTATTGCCGCAAAGAAGGCCCTGAGGAAGGGTTTAGACTTCAAGCAGGGTAACATAGTAACCTACGTAATAACCAGGAAAGGTGACAGCATAAGCGACAAAGCCAAGGTTATTGATTTTGTGGAGGAGGGTGACTACGACGCAGACTACTACATCAACAACCAGCTGCTGCCCGCTGTTATGCGAATCCTGGAGGCCTTTGACTACACAGAGGATGAAATGAAGGGTCTGGGGAAGCAGTTGACGCTGGATTCCTTTTAACCCATAGAAATGAGGAACACGGCCCTGATATACAGCAGAGATTACGTGAAGCATGATGCAGGAGCATCCCACCCTGAAAGCCCTGAAAGGTTGACGGAGACCTTTAGATACCTCCTGGAAACTGGTATCCTGGAGAGGTTAAGGGTTGTTGAGCCGAAGACTGCATCAATAGAGGATCTTGCAGGGATTCACTCCATGGAACATATTGAGAGGATAAGGTACTGCAGCGAGATTGGCGGCTGCCGCATCAACGGAGACACCTACGTCAACAAACACACCTTCGAGACTGCCCTGCTTGCTGCTGGCGGCGTGATAACGGCAGGAGACCTTGTATTAAATAAATCCTTCAACAACGCCTTCGCAATGATCAGACCCCCAGGACACCACGCCAGACGCGATAAAGCATCTGGATTCTGCTACTTCAACAACGTGGCTATAGCAGCTGGATTCCTGCAGCATAAATATAATCTGGGACGGGTTATGATTTTCGACTGGGATGCGCACGCAGCAGACGGTACCATGTCTATCTTCTGGAGGGATCCTTCAGTCCTCAATATATCCATCCACCAGGACCCTCACACCCTCTACCCGGGGACAGGGTTCATGGAGCAGGTGGGTGATGGAGAAGGCGAGGGCTATACCGTGAATATTCCAGTAACTATAGGCTCACAGGACCAGGACTACATGTACATCATAGAGAACTTCGTCAAACCCTTAGCCAGGAGCTACAGGCCTCAGGTGATTATTGTATCCGCCGGGATGGATTCACACAAAAAAGACCCCATAAGCCGGATAGCTTTAACAGAGAAAGGCTACTCAGAGATGACACGAATGCTTGTAGAACTTGCAGACAGCTTATGTGGGGGCAGGATTTTTGTGGAGCTGGAGGGTGGATACAACCTCCATGCTCTCGGTAAATCCACTTTCGGGATCCTGAAGTCCCTGCTGGGGGAGCCAAGCAGTTATGTGATAGATGGGGCCTTGATGCCAGAGAATAAGAAGCTGGTGGATGCCTTAAGAGGGAAATTCAGCAGCTACCACAACCTCTAATCCAGCTTAATTCACTTCTTCAATCCCTGAATCCATGTTTATTATACTGGTTTAACACATAATTATTGACAGGATGAATGTTGCAAAACCCAGGGGTACAAGGGATTTCCTGCCCAAGGAGATGCATGAAAGAAATCATGTGAGGGAGAGGATGGAGTCTCTCTTTGTTAGATATAATTATCGGGAGATTCTTTTCCCAACAATAGAACACTCCCAGCTTTTCAGGATTAAATCAGGGGAGGAGATTGGAGAGCACATGTATATCTTCAAGGATAAAGGCGGCAGAGAGATGTGTTTGAGACCTGAGGCCACTGCCTCAGTCTGCCGGATGTTCGTTGACTCCCTGCGGGACCTGAAGAAGCCGGTTAAGGTCTACTATAGTTGTCCAATGTTCCGCTACGAGAGGCCGCAGAGGGGCAGATACCGGGAGTTCTGGCAGATGGGTGTGGAGCTTTTAGGCTCTGGTGGATGTGAAGCCGACTCTGAGGTCATATATCTCGCCTGTAAATCCATGGAGACCTTAGGTCTTGAGTTCACTCTGGAGATAGGGCATATCGGGGTGTTAAGGAACCTGATGACTGACATGGGTTTAAGTGAGAGCGCGCAGGATAAGGTGATCTATTACCTGGATACTGGTGAGATGGATAAGCTGGTTGATTTAGTCGGTGACGAGACCATACCTGAGCTGGTGAGGCTTGAGGGAGGCAGCGGGGTCCTGGATAAAGCGAGGGATATGGTGGAGGGGCATGATGGGGCGCAGAAAGCACTTAAGGAGTTGTCGGATGTTGTTGGTTTACTGGATGCCCAGGGCATAGGATATACCATAAAGCTGGGAATGGGCCGCGGCCTTGAATAC
>JAOZNG010000063.1 GCA_029933895.1 archaeon | reverse complement strand
TCACTGTGGATAAACTCTCTCCGGGTTTGTCGTATTCTGCCGACTTTGTAATAAATTTCCTAAATCCCCAGCACTTTAGGGACTATGAGTATAAATCTCTTTCGCTCTCTTGATGCTGAAGATGTAGAACTAGTGCCTAAAGACTCGGGAATTTAAGAAATTTCGTCCTTAGTCGAATATTATTTATCCCTCTTTTTATATACCCCTGTTATTAATGATTAATAATGATGAATTTATCATCAGTTTTTGAAAAAAAATATAAAAAACAAATGAGGTATCTAAATGGCTGAAAAAGAAGGTAATAGATGGTTGGTATTGATTGGAGCGCTTATGCTTCAATTGTGTCTTGGAGCGGTTTATGCATGGAGCGTTTTCGCTGCAGAACTTAAAAAAACAGTAGCCGACGGCGGTTTCGGGTGGAGCGTAACGGAAACACAGATAGTATTCTCTGTGGCGCTCGCTACGTTCGCAGTGGTTATGGTATGGGCTGGTAAATGGCAGGACAGGATGGGTCCCAGGAATGTGGCACTTATCGGTGCAGGCATACTCGGGATTTCGTATATACTATCAAGTTTTATGCCCGGAAACTTTATCTGGCTTGTATTAACACTAGGGATAGGGGCTGGTGCAGGAATCGGATTAGCATACGTCTGTCCAATCGCGGCCATAGGAAAGTGGTTCCCGGATAAACTGGGTCTAGCAACAGGGCTTGCGGTAGCCGGTTTCGGGGGCGGAGCACTTTTCATATCCGTTCTCTCCGGTAAAGGAATAAACATGCCAGGACTACAGGTTGACCTTATACAATTACTGGCAAACCACGGGCTTGGAGGAACCCTCCTGATCTGGGGTATAACATTCCTTGTGCTCGGAGGGCTGGGTGCATTTCTCCTGAGTAACCCACCGACTGGATGGAAACCCGAGGGCTGGATTCCACCGGAGCCATCCGCCAAGACGTCGACAACAGAGGACTGGGAGAGATCAGATATGATAAAAACATCACAGTTCTGGATGCTGCTTGGTATGTTCGTATTCGCGGCATCAGCCGGTTTGATGACAATCGGTATACTGAAGGTGTATGGAATCGATTCCGGGCTGGCGGCTGCGGCAGCTGGAACCGCCGTCGGTATACTCGCAATATTCAACGGCGCGGGAAGAATAGTCTGGGGCTGGTTATCTGACTTCCTTGGGAGAACAATGGCTATGGCCTTGATGTTTTTCCTACAGGCTTGTATGATGTTTGCTGTAATATTCCTGGGCCTTGGTGCGAGCGTAACGGGTCTTACGATAGCTGCGGCATGGATTGGTTTCATGTTCGGAGGCAACTTCGCGTTGTTCCCGGCAGCAACCAGAGACTTCTTTGGAATAAAGAACTATGGAGGAAACTACGCGATGGTATTCCTTGGTTATGGCGTTGCAGGAATAGTCGGTCCAGTATTAGCTGGACAGATGAAGGACATCCTTGGAAGCTATGATATGGCATTCATCATCTGCGGAGTAATGTGTGTATTTGCAGCAGTGCTGGCGTTCATTACTAAGGCACCACATCACAGCAGCAATGTATAATCCGAGATAAACAACGAGGAAAAAAAATGAGGTGATTTGAAATGGCAAAAACGGAAATAGAGGAAGGAAAGGAAGGAACAGAGACATCTGAGGCAGAGATAGCTGTCCACTGGCAGGAGGAGGACTATATCTATCCGCCCACGGAATTTATCGCTCAGGCGAACATGACTGATAAAGGCATACGAGACCGTTTTAGTCTGGACAACTTCCCTGAGTGCTTCAAGGAATACGCGGATCTCCTTGATTGGTATGAGTACTGGGATACGACACTTGACACAAGCGATGCACCGTGCTGGAAGTGGTTTGTTGGCGGGAAAATAAACGTCTGCTACAATTGCGTTGACAGACATCTTGAGAAAAACAAAAACAAGACAGCGATCCATTTCGTCTCGGAAAACGAGGATGAGCGAATCGAGCACATAACCTTCCAGGAACTCTATGTAAGGGTTAACGAGTTCGCTGCGTTACTAAAGGATCTGGGACTGAAGAAGGGGGATCGGGTAACAGTGCATCTGCCAATGGTTCCCGAGCTGCCGATAACCATGCTTGCGTGCGCTAGACTGGGAATAATCCATTCAGTGGTGTTCGGGGGATTCAGCGGCAAAGCAGCCGGTGAGAGAATAGAGGACTCGAAAAGCGACATCCTTATAACAATGGATTCATATTATCGGGCTGGGACCCTGCTGGACCACAAGAAAAAAGCTGACGAAGCTGTTGACCATGCCAAAGAAGACGGCCATGAAGTCAAGAAGGTTCTGGTGTGGCAGCGTTATCCTGGGAAATACTCAGCTAAAACCCCCATGGTTGATGGCAGAGACGAGTTTGTGAACGACATGCTAAAGAAATACCGCGGAGCCAGAGTTGATCCGGTGAAGATGCCTGCTGAAGACCCGCTTTTCCTGATGTATACGAGTGGAACAACAGGTAAACCCAAGGGATGCCAGCACAGCACGGGAGGATATCTCTCTTATGTGACCGGCACCTCAAAGTATGTGCAGGATATTCATCCAGAGGATGTGTACTGGTGCATGGCTGACATTGGCTGGATTACAGGGCACTCGTATATAGTTTACGGCCCTCTGGCATTGGGTGCGTCGACGGTTATATACGAGGGTGCGCCAACCTATCCAGATGCCGGACGACCCTGGAGGATTGCTGAAGAACTTGATGTGAACATCTTCCACACCTCCCCGACAGCTATCAGGGCTTTGAGAAAGGTTGGACCCGATGAACCGTCTAAGTATAACTACAAGTTTAAGCATATGACCACTGTGGGGGAACCAATCGAGCCGGAGGTCTGGAGATGGTACTATAATGTTGTTGGAAAAGGCAAGGCAGTGATAGTTGACACGTGGTGGCAGACCGAGACAGGAGGATTCCTTTGCAGCACTCTGCCCGCAATAGATCCAATGAAGGCGGGAAGCGCAGGTCCTGGAGTGCCCGGCATACATCCCATAATCTATGACGACGACGGTGATGAAATCAAGGCAGGGGCGGGAAAAGCAGGCAACATCTGCATCCAAAACCCGTGGCCGGGAGCTTTCCAGACAATATGGGGTAACCGTGAGAGGTATGTCGACACATACTACAAGAGATACTGCAAGGACGAGAACAGCAAGGACTGGCGTGACTGGCCTTATCTGGCTGGTGATGCTGCCCTGCTGGCAGAGGATGGTTATTTCAGGATCCTGGGCCGACTTGATGACGTGATTAATGTAGCAGGTCACCGTCTGGGAACCAAGGAGCTTGAATCCGCGTCTCTCACTGTTGAGGAGATAGCTGAGGCGGCTGTTGTACCGGTAAAAGACGAGATAAAGGGGATGTTACCTGATGTATACGTCTCTCTGAAACCAGGTATCAAGGCGAGTAAAGAGATATCCATTAAGGTTTCAGATGCGATCTGTGATGAGATTGGTAAAATCGCAAGACCGAAGAATGTCTGGATTGTGCCTGACATGCCAAAGACCAGGTCAGGCAAAATCATGAGACGGGTGCTTGCAGCTATCTCAAACCATAAGGATACAGGTGATGTGACAACCCTCAGCAACCCTGAGATAGTGAAAGAGATCCAGGAGATGGAACGGGGGAAGTAGATACCCCCTTCTTTTTTTCTTTTCTTTTTTCTTTTTTGTCTTCTATAGATTATGGATATGTCTTCAGAGTTTCCTGTGCTACAGGTTGCACTTGATTTCGTCAACCTGAAGAGGGCTGTTAAGGCAGCTGGAGAATCTGTTGAAGGCGGAGTTGACTGGATTGAGGCAGGCACTCCCCTGATAAAGAGCGAAGGGCTTAACTCAGTGAGGGAGTTGAGGAAGAGATTCCCTGATAAAAAAATCATAGCTGATATGAAGGTCATGGATACCGGCAGGTTTGAGGTGGAGGCTGCCTCGAAGGCGGGAGCTGATGTTGTGGTGGTCTTGGGCGTTACGGATGACTCAACGGTGAGGGAGGCTGTGGAAGCCTGTAGAAACTATGGCTGCGAGGTTATGGCTGACTTGATTAATGCCCCTGATTTAGAAAAGAGGGCGTTGCAGCTGGATTCCATGGGAGTTGATTACATCTGTGTGCACGTTAGCATAGATCAGCAGATGTCTGGAGTGAATCCCATAAAGGAGCTCTCCAGGATAGCTGATAAAATAAAAACGCCTTTGGCTGTAGCGGGCGGGATAAACTCTGAGACAGCGGCTGAGGCCGTGAAGAACGGAGCCTCTGTCATTATAGTAGGCGGTGCCATAATCAAGGCAGAGGATGCTAGAAAAGCAACCAGGGACATAAAGAGGGCGATGGGGGGAAAGAGAAGGGTGAGAAGTGAGCTGTACAAGAAATATACCTTGCCGGGAAAGATTTTTGAGAGAGTTTCCACAGCAAACATAAGCGATGCCATGCATAGGAGTGGATACATGCAAGGTATCAGGTTATTATCTGGCTCCCGGTTTATGGGCACTGCTGTTACAGTAAAAACCTGTCCAGGAGACTGGGCTAAACCCGTGGAGGCGATAGACAGGGCGGGTGAGGGTGATGTTATTGTCGTTGACGCCGGATCCACTGGAAAGGCTGTATGGGGTGAACTTGCCTCTGAAAGCTGTGTCCGGAAGAAGATTGCTGCGGTAGTTGTTGACGGGGCTGTGAGGGATATAGGGGAGATCAGGGGGCTGGGGTTTCCTGTGTGTGCGATGGAGGTGAAACCAGTAGCAGGGGAGCCTAAAGGCATGGGTGAAATTAACATCCCGGTCACCTGTGGATCCTTGAATGTGAAACCAGGCGACTGGGTTATTGGAGACTCTGACGGCGTTGTTGTTGTTTCAAGAGATAAGGCGGTTGAGGTAGCTAACAGGGCATTGGATGTCTACGAGAAGGAAAACAGGGTGAGGGAGGAGATAAGGGGGGGCTCCACATTATCCAGCGTTCTGGAGATTGAGAGGTGGGAGAAGACGAAATGAATTAATGGAGTTTGTCGGTCTCTCCCTTAATCTGGGAATCTCTGATTCTCTCATCCAGGGAAGTCAGTCAGGTGACTGTGATTGCTCCAGCTGGACATGAGCTCTCGCATGTCTTGCAGAGCGTGCAGTCTTTTATGTTACCGTTGGTGACGGCTTTGTCGTCTTCCATCTCGAATACCCCTGCCGGGCAGCTGTTAACGCATACGCCGCATCCCATGCATGCTTCCCTATCTATTTGTATATCTACCATTTTATATGCACCTATTTATAATGATTAATCATTATAACCTGTTCTTTAAATATTCCATCAAAAATACTTGATAATGAATTTCGAAATAAAAAACACCAAGGCAAGAGAGGTTCTGGACTCAAGAGGCAACCCAACCGTGGAGGTGGAGCTCTCAACAGATAAATCAACGGTTAGAGCAACCATCCCATCAGGAGCCAGCACAGGAATCCACGAAGCCCTGGAGTTAAGAGATGGAAACAAGAGATTCCACGGCAAAGGCGTCAGGAAAGCAGTAAACAACGTGAACAACAAAATAGCTAAAGAGATAGAGGGCATGGACTCCAGAGAGCAGGAGGAAATCGACAACCTGATGATTGAACTAGACGGCACAGTGAATAAATCAAACCTGGGGGCTAACGCAATCCTGGGAGTTAGCATGTGCCTTCCCAGAGCCTCTGCCGCGGAAATGGGCATCCCATTATACGAGAGAATAGGGCAGCTGGCCTCAAATAAGAAATTCACACTGCCCACGCCTTCCATGAACGTGATAAACGGGGGCGAGCATGCTGGAAACAGACTCGACATACAGGAATACATGATAATGCCTACGGGGGCTGCGAACTTCATGGACGCTGTTAGGATATGCTCTGAAACCTATATCGAGCTGAAATCCATACTCAGGGATAAATACGGGAAAAACGCCATTAATGTAGGGGATGAGGGAGGGTTCGCCCCACCCCTTAATAAACCTGAGGAGCCCCTTGATCTCATACTTCAGGCTACGGAAGAATTAGGCTACTCCCGGAAGGTCGAGCTGGCTTTGGATGCCGCAGCATCAGGGTTCTACCGGAACGGCAAATACCATATAGGAGGGAAGGAATTAAACGGCTCGGAGCTGGGAACCCTCTACGAAGAAATGATTAAGAGATATCCTATTGTTTCACTGGAGGATCCCTTCGCGGAAGACGACTGGCACTCCTGGAGTCAATTCACCTCTTTTTCCAGCGACAACATCCAGATTGTTGGAGATGATTTATTGGTGACCAACGTGGACCGTATAAAAAAAGCCGTAAATGAAGGGGCATGTAATGCTCTCTTATTAAAAATCAACCAGATCGGGTCTTTAACGGAGAGCATTAAGGCCCAGAGGCTTGCCTCAGAAAACGGGTGGAACGTCATGGTATCCCACAGAAGCGGGGAAACAGAGGATCCCTTCATAGCAGACCTTGTGGTTGCATTAGGTACGGGCCAGATAAAATCAGGTGCACCATGCAGGTCCGAGAGAAACGCTAAATACAACCAGCTTATAAGAATAGAGGAGCATCTTGGAGTAAAAGCAGAATATCATGGCAGGATATGATCTATCTCTTTCTCTTCCTCTTCATCCTCTGTCTTCTATGTATCTCCTGCATCTTTATCAGGTAAGGCTGGGGCTCAGCCTGTGATATGAATTCCTCAAGCCCCACGTCAAATTTCTCTATACCCTGCCTCCTCAAAACCTCTCTGGTGAGGATCCAGTAGATCAGGGCGAGAGAGTTCTTTCCCTTATTGTTTGACGGTATAATGTAGTCTATGTTCCTGATT
>JAOZNG010000231.1 GCA_029933895.1 archaeon | reverse complement strand
TCTATCCTCTTCTCTATCTCATCAATCTCCTTCTCAATCTCTTTCAGTTCTCTCCATTCCATCTCCACATCAATCTCTTCAATCTCCTCCTCCGGGAAGACATACAAAGTAACGTTGAGGTTGTAGTCATTGTCCTTTATCTCTTTCAGGTCAACTATTCTGCTGAATCCCTTCTCCTCCCTGAAATCTCTATAGGTAGAGGCAATCCTCTCAATGTTCTCATCAGCCAGTATGTTAAGTTTTCTCACCTCCGGATGTTTATCATATTCTCCAGAGGCGTTGATAAAGAGCACCTTCCCCCTCCTTCTCTCCTCTTTATTTTTGCTGAAAATCATGATAGCCCCCGGGGCGCCGGTGTTGTAGAAGAGCTTCTCCGGGAGCAGGATAACACATTCCAGAAGGTCTTTCTCAAGCACTCTTTTGCGTATCTTTTTCTCTCTTCCACCCCTGAAGAGTGCGCCGTTGTCTATGACTATTCCCACCTTCCCGGTCTCCTTACAGCTGGCCAGCATGTGCTGAATCCAGGCCCAATCTGCTGAATTATTGGGCGGATATCCAAAGGGGAACCTCTCGTGGCTGAACTCCGCCTTTTTGAGCCTCTCCTCACCGTATCCATCCTGATTCCAGGGGGGATTTGCCACAACAACGTCAAACCTCTTGATGTATCCCCCCTCCTTGAACCTGGGGCGTTCCAGCGTGTCCCCCACCTCAAGTTTGGTGTCCAGTATCCCGTGAAGAATCATATTCATCTCGGCCAGTGCGTACGTGGTGGGATTGTTCTCCTGACCATACAGAAATAACTTCTTCGCCTCTGCCCTCCCGTACCTCTCCTCCACATGCTTGTATGAGGTTATGAGCATCCCGCCGGAGCCGCATGCGGGATCGTAAACATCTTCTCCGGGTTTCGGATCAAGCATTTCTATGAGAAGCTTCACGACCTCTCTTGGGGTATAGACCTCCCCCTCCTTTGCCTTCTGCGGTGCAAAGTACCGGATAACCCACTCGTAGGCATCTCCGAGGACATCGGGAGAGACACGTGAGAGGTCATAAGTGCTGAAGAGCTCCACCAGCTGACTCAGCAGGTTCAGGTTCTCCCTGTTTATGGTGAACTCCATGAACTCAAAGCGGTCAATCACACCTTTAAGCTGTGGATTCTCGTCAGCCAACCTCTTGAAAGCTTTAGATAGCCTCTCCGGAATCTCGTTCACGTTCTCCCGAACATACTCCCAGCGGCATTCATGGGGAAGGTAGAAATCATGGTTATCGGGGTCCTCTGCCAGTTCAGCCGCCGTCTTCCGATCAAAACCCTCTTCAATGAATTCCCGGTAGAGTTTGTCTCTTGTATAATTCCACTTGTCACTCACCCGCTTGAGAAACAACAGGAGGAGAAGGTACTTATAATCAACCTTTGTCCGGATCAGATCCGCCCCCTTTTTAAGAAGAGCCTCCAGTTTGTCCCTAGTCATGGAGTTCTCGCAGAAGTTGTTCAGTGTAGCCACGGCCTTTCCCCCTTTAAAAGCTAATCATACTACGGCTATTTTATTTTTTCCAGGGGGTGAGGAAATATTATTTTACATAATCATTCACCTGGATAATCTCTCCACCAGACTAATTGTGACCCTTGATGTACTTCACCGAGGGGGCGCTGCCCGCTATTTAGAGCGCCTTCACTCATCAAGCAGCCTTCTCTCCCCCTGAAGCTTTCTTATCTCTGTCACGTCCTGGGTGACCTCCAGGGTTCCCAGAT
>JAOZNG010000062.1 GCA_029933895.1 archaeon | reverse complement strand
TACGCTGTTCTGGTGTTTCTTCCTGAAGAAATGGTCTGAACACGACCCAATATGCAGTATGCTCTACAAGCCCAGGCAGATAACCCTGAATGCAGAGATAGTGGGGTCATCAGGCACATGCACGATGAATGTGATGTGGAACAGTCAGGAAGAGTTAACCTGTATATAAGCCCTGCCCTCTCTGTAGCAGATACATGATGGCTCTTCCTTTTCAACACCCGATTCTATATATACATTTATGCAGGTAACAGTCTTATCTATTGGGGGCTCCGACTCCTCAGGTGGGGCGGGAATCCAGCAAGACCTTAAAACCTTCAACTCCTTCAGGGTGCACGGTGCAACAGCCGTCACCGCAGTAACAGCCCAAAACACCCAGAAAATCAACGACTTCCTGGTTCTGCCACTGGACATGATAGAGAAACAGATAGATGCAGTAATGCAGGACCTGCATGTTAAAGCAGCTAAGACGGGGATGCTAGCTAATACGGAAGTGATAAAGCTGGTCAAGAAAAAAATAAGAGAATACAACATAAAAAACCTGGTGGTGGACCCTGTAATGGTAGCAACCTCAGGAGACGCGCTCCTGGATGAGAAAGCAATAGATGAGATGAGGAAGCTTGTTTCCGTTGCAAGAATCACTACACCCAACATCCGTGAGGCAGAAATCCTTTCCCGTATAAAAATAAAAACAATAAGAGACATGCAGAAAGCAGCCGATAAACTGGGCAATACAGTGGTTAAAGGTGGGCACCTGGATGCAGTCGACGTGCTCAGCTATAAAGGGGAAGTAATCTGCTACAGGAGCAGGATCGGTAAACGGGATGTCAGATTGCATGGGGCTGGATGCGCCTACTCAGCTGCTATAGCAGCCTCTCTCGCGAAAGAAACAGGTATTCTGGAGGCCGTAGCTGAAGCGAAGAAATACGTTGATGCCGCGATAGAAAAATATCTCTCCGTCGGACACGGCTCCTCCCTGCTGGACACCGGCAACATAAAATTAAGTGAGACAGTAAGGGATAGACAGAAAAAAGGGGTGCTGGATAACATCGAAAAAGCAGTTAACGGATTCATCTCCCACCCAGAGGCCTGCAGGCTTGTCCCGGAGGTCGGATGCAACATCGCGATGGCGTTACCCGGAGCCATGGAACTGGGTGAAACAGCTGGTTTAAGCGGGAGACTGGTTAAGGCAGAAAGACAGGTGATCCCGACAGGGTTGGTGAAATTCAGGGGCTCATCGCATATGGCCCGGGTGGTGCTGAAGGCGATGGAGTATGATAAAGAAAAAAGAGCTGCTATGAACATCAAGTATGGTGCAGAGATAATGGATGCCTGCCGGGAACAAGGTTACGTAATTGCATCATTCGACAGAACAAAAGAGCCCCCCTCAAGGGAAACCATGGAGTGGGGCACCTCAAAGGCGATAGAGGAATCAGACGAGTTCCCTGACGTAATCTTCGATGAAGGCGGCAGAGGCAGGGAAGCTATGGTGCGGGTTCTAGGTTGTGATGCAGTTGATGTGAAAAACAAAGCACTGGAGATAGCTGGGATATTAAAACAGACTACTAAATTCATATAGGAACGAAATTAAATGACTAAAGATGGAGTGATCGAGGTATTAAGAAACAAGCTCCCGTATCTAGGCTCCAATTATGAGGTAAGGAAGGTGGCTGTATCCGGCTCCCTCGCAGGAGGAGCAGGGAGGATATACTGTATGTCTAAAAACGAAGAAGACAAACAATGAAATACACGGAAACCATAGAGCTAAGGGGGCATATCATTGATTCATTAATCCTGCCCAAGGTCCTGGACACCATAATGGAGATGGAGGGCGGCTTCGAGATACTCCAGCTTGACGTAGGGAAAACAAAAACCGACGAAAGCTACTGCCGGATAAAGGTTGAAGGCAGCAAGGAATTATTCAACGAACTCGAAATACTGGGGGCATTGTTACCAAAGAAAGAAGTCAAGACCATGAAGGCGCCAAGGGATTCCGTATTACCTGATGACTTCTATGGGACAACAAATCATCCAACACACGTTTACGTGAACGGCAACTGGATTCAGGTAGAGGATCTGGAGATGGATGCTGTTATAGTGGTGAAAGGAGACAAGGCTGTATGCAGGAGGCAATGCCTGGTAAAGAAAGGGGAACGTGTTGTGGTGGGATTGGACGGCATCAAGGTTGAGGCACCTGAGAGACCCAGAGAACCTGAGGACATCTTCGGTTTCATGTCCTCGCAGGTTTCACCCGAGAAGCCCGTTAATGCCTACATACCTGACCTGGCCAGGGAGATGAAGAGGTTAAGGGATAATGGGGGAGGCATAGCCCATGTAGTGGGTACTGCAATAGCACATACCGGTGCAGATGAGGCATTCTCCGAGCTCATAGGGATGGGCTACGTGCAGGCATTGTTCACAGGAAACGGGTTCGCCACCATGGACATCGAGAAACAGCTCTATGGCACAACACTGGGCATGGATAAAAACACCGGCAGAGTGCTGAAAAGGGGATATAAAAGCCATCTGATGGCAATCAACGAGATGTGGAAGGCTGGTGGAATAAAGAAGGCAGTTGATGAAGGATTATTAAAGGATGGCGTAATCTATGAGTGCGTTAAAAACAACATACCTTACGTGATAGGGGGCTCCCTGAGAGATGACGGCCCGCTGCCTGATACCATAACTGACGTTATGGAAGCACAGGACATTATGAGAGAGTACATAAGGGACATAGACATGTGCATCATCTACGCAACAATGCTACACGGCATAGCCGTAGGGAACATGCTCCCCTCAAAAGTCAAGACCGTAGCCATAGACATAAATCCGTATGTTGTCACCCGGCTGCAGGATAGAGGCACCACTCAAGCTCTGGGGCTTGTAACCGATCCAGCACTTCTCTTACCTCTATTAGTTCAGGAAATCAAGAAACTGGAAAGATGAAGCCCCCCTCCAGAGAACTCTGCCTGGTCTGTAAAGGAGCAAGGCTTCTATGCGGGGAAAGATATTGTCCACTGCTCCAGAAAATAAGAATCCAGCGGCCTAGAGAGGGGAGATTATCGGATCTAGTGTACGGGAAATCACCCTCCGTCTTTGTGGGACACCAGTCCTACCCAAATGTTTATGTAGGCCCAATGACGTCCCTTGACGATGAAAGGGCGGGTTTACTGGACAATCCCCGGGAATGGTATGGCTCCTCCCTGAATGACATAGTGGAGATGCGCTCCCTCCTCCTGAGGTCGAAGAAGCGGCAGATGGTGAAAGACATAAACCCGTTCACAGAGGAAGTGCAGGAGATAGCGTTGGCTTCAAAGCCGGTTTATGTGGAAAACAGATTCAAGAAGGCACCCTCCTACAGTTTCTCTTTCTCATCCATCAACCAGCCCATGGGTCCCTCGGGTATACTGGAGAAGCTATCGCTGGCTGAAAACCCCAGAATCCCGAAAAAGGTGGAGAGGGTTGTTTCCGACGAGCTGAGAGCCGGGGAATCCCTCGTTGACCTCTATGGCCACAAATTCGACGTCTACTACCTCACCCGGATTTTTTCTTCAGGAGCTTTAGGTTCCATGGATGATAGAAGGCTTGTTCCAACAAGGTGGTCGATTACGGCAGTCGACGACATCATCTCCCGGGAACTGATGAAGGATGTAAGAACCTATCCATCCATTAACGAGTACATGCTATACCACAACAGGTACCTGGACAACCACTTCCAGATACTCCTGATTCCGGGAAGGTGGGAGTTCGAGCAGTTCGAGGCCTGGGCGCCAAGAACCCTCTGGACTCTCTCGGCATCTAGGCCTGTTATTGTGCAAGAAAACGAACCCTTTGCTGGGAGAACAACCTATGCAGCGAAGCAGGGAGGCGGCTATTATGCATCCAGGTTTGCCGTAACCGAGTTCCTCCACAAGATAAAGAGGCAGGCCCGGGCTGTGGTGTTCAGGGAAATCTCTGAGGGATATGTGGTGCCCGTGGGCGTCTGGGAGGTCAGGGAGAATGTCAGAGAGGCGCTGGATAAAAAGCCTCTGTGTTTCAAAACACTTGAGGGTGCATTAAGGCACCTGGATGGGAGACTCAGGCTTCCAGTAAGAAACTATCTCCACAGGAGCGAGGTATTAAGGCAGAAGAGGATTACTGATTTTATATAAATAGCTGTATCCTTTTATTTAATACACTATAATACACTATTAATCCTAAAGATAATAGCAGGGGAAAATGGAAATAACTCGGATAAAAACAGGAATAACTGGGTTGGATGAATTGATTGGTGGAGGTTTCCCGAAGGGATACTCTATTCTTGTTTCAGGGGCTCCTGGTACCGGTAAATCGATTTTCAGCCTGGGATATGTGTACACTGGGGCCATGGAGGGGCAGAAGGGGATATATGTCTCCCTTCTACAGAAGATCAGTGAATTGCTGGATCAGGCGGCGATGTTCGGCTGGGACTTCAGATCCCATATAGCTGGGGGAACTATAGAGATGCTGGAGGTTGACACCACACAATTCGATATCTCCAGGATACTTAATGCTGTGAAGAGTGGAGGTTATGAAAGGGTAGTCATAGACTCTCTATCGCATATATCATTCCATCCAATACCGTGGCAGGACGTTAACATCACATATTCTGCTATCAAGGATGTGGAGGCTATTATTCCGGATCCAAAGCACCCGCTTGTAGCCTCAAGGATTCTGACCGAGACCTTTCTAACGAAGTTGAGGAGGATAGGTGCAACATCCCTTATCATCTCAGAGTCAGGAGATACCAGAAGCTTTGAGATGGACACCCTGCCTGAATCCCTTACCGATGGGGTTATAAACCTGAGATATGAGCTTACAGGACCCGTAAAAGGCAGGAATCTGGTCATTAAGAAGATGCGAGCCACCAGACATAGTGAGGTAATACACCCCATAGAGTTTGTTGAGGGCTTAGGCATCAAGGTATTGGAGCCCTGAGGACTGTTACATCTTCCCTCTTTTCTTCTTGAAGAATATAGTGAAAAGCACCAGCACAGGGAATATCTCCAGCCTGCCAACCCACATTAGCAGCAGGAGTGTTATTTTACCTAAATCAGGCATCCTGAACCATTCATCGTTGGTTACTGTCCTACCCTCAGCGTCTACTATGAAGAGGGGTATGCTGCAGGGGCCTACGTTGCTTATGGCTGAGAGGGAGGCGGAAGCAGACTCATAGCCTCCGTAACCCAATGCCGCCAGTATAAAGGCCCCTACGAAGGTTATGAGCAGGTAGGTGGTAAAAAAGGCGAAGACGTAGGTCATCTCATCATAGTCGATGGTGTTATCCCCCACCGTAAGCCTTAACATAACGCTTTTGGGCAGGGTGAACCTCTTGAGTGAATAAACAAGGGCCTTAACAATAACCACAGCCCTCAACATCTTAATACCGCTTCCTGTCGAGCCATAGCTTCCCCCTATAAGCATCAGGAGGAGCAGGATGGTTTGTGTTGGTACCGGCCATCCAGATATATCCGATGTCCCGAACCCTGTTGTGGTCAGTATGGAGACTGTCTGGAACAATGATATTCGGAGGCTGTTGAGGGCTCCTTCATTCGCTAGGAAGAAGATGGATAATATTGCTGTTGTCACTGAAACCAACACCAGCATGTATCTGAACTCGATGTTCCTGCTTATGTGGCTTTTTTTACCCTCGAATGCCCTGTAGTGTATTATAAAGCTGATTCCACCAGCCATCATAAAAATTATAAGGATGAACTCAACCATCGGATTCCGGAAAAAAGAGATGCTTTCAGAGTGGGTGGAGAAACCTCCTGTAGGAAGAGCAGTCATGGAATGGTTCAGGGCATCGAATAAGTCCATCCTGTCCATTCCCACAAGAAAAAGAAGTATGGTGCATGCTATTGTATAGAGAATGTAGATTTTCCATGTTTCCTTGATGGTTTTCCTGATACTGGGTTTAAGCTTCAGGCTCCCCACCTCGGAGGAATAGTATTCGATAGCAGCTGTGCCCTCTCTCAGAAAAACTATCAGAGTCAAGACAATAATGCCGACCCCCCCAACCCACTGGCTGAAGCTTCTATAAAATAATATATCTCTCTTATCCTCTAACAGATTCTCTGGATATTCTATCATGGTCATTCCTGTGGTAGTCCAGCCAGACATGGACTCAAAGAAGGAATCTAAAGGATTTAGTGTATCACTTAAGCAATAAGGGAGTGCTCCCACGGCAGCAATTAGAATCCATCCCGCAGAGACAGCCATCATTATGTGCTTGGTTTTTGTTTCATATCTGCAGGGTATCATTCTGAAGAGCAGATAGAGCAGGTACACCGTGAGAAAAGGCACAAAGAAAACCATAACCCTCTCAAGGAGAATTATTATGTTGCCTCCCCTGAAATAAAGAAGGGTGAATACTATAGGTATCAGGAAGACAAAGGATGTCGCTCTAAGTATCTCGCTAAGCTCATGTAGCGCAACCCTTATGTCCTCTAAACTGGTTTTAAACATTTTATCCTGTAATTGGAGGATGCAATTATCTGGTATGAATGATATGAACTGGAATCAATTCTATTGTTTCTCTCTCCCCCCCCTCCACCTCAGAAATGATGTGAGAAGAATTATTATGGGGAATATCTCCAGCCTCCCAATCCACATCAACAGTATCAGGGTTATCTTACAGAGGGATGACATGCTAAACCATGCGACCGATGAAACATCTATCAATCCGACGTTGCCCATGGCTGACAGGCTCAGGAAAAAGGCGTGGAGTTCCTCAAAGCCAAGAGAGGTTATCACCAACCCACCAATCAATGCCACTATGAGATATGCTCCACATAAACCGAAGATGTGAACTATCTCCTCATACTCCAGGAAACGGTTGTTTATCCCAATCCTCAATACAGCACTCTTGGGGAGTGTGAGCTTATCGAAGCTGTGCTTCAATACCTTCAATACGATAATGAACCTGAGCAGTTTTA
>JAOZNG010000061.1 GCA_029933895.1 archaeon | reverse complement strand
AACTTTAGATTGAATAAGCACCTGTCAATTTCTTGGTTTACTACAGGGTCACGTATTTTATTCATATGTTTCCTTTTATTAGTAAACAAGTCAGGTTATGAAGAAACAAAACCACTTCACCAAGAAAATTTAAGGAATGGATTCAATTAAATAATCCATAAAGCTCAAAAATGAGGTATGCATGAAATGGTTAAAGTAGCAATAAACGGGTTTGGTAGAATAGGTCGATCGATTCTCAGGCTGGGATTCGGGAAATCAGATATAGAGTTCATAGCAATAAACGATTTAACGGACCCTAGGACCCTAGCACATCTCCTAAAATACGACTCCGTGCACGGTAGATTCAGTAGGAGCGTGGAGGCCCGAGATGAGGCATTGATAGTTGACGGCAAAGAGATTAAGGTGCTGGCGGAAAGAGACCCGGCGAATCTCCCCTGGGGAGATATGGGGGTTGAGGTAGTTGTAGAGTCAACAGGCAGATTCAGGAAGAAAGAGGATGCATCAAAGCACCTGGAGGCCGGAGCCAGGAAGGTTATAATAAGCGCCCCATCCAAGGGCGGGGAGATCAGCAGTGTCGTGCTCGGAGTCAACGAGGACGCCCTAGACAGAGGAGATGACATAATAGACAACGCCTCATGCACCACTAACTGCCTTACCCCTGTGGTTCGGGTACTGAACGACCGGTTCGGCATAAAGAGAGGTGTTATGACCACAATACACGGATACACCTCAGACCAGAACCTCCTGGACGGACCCCATACCGACCTGAGGAGGGCTAGGGCTGCGGCAGTGAACATCCTCCCCACGACGACAGGGGCGGCTGCGGCAACAGGTAAAGTAATACCTGAATTACAGGGCAAACTGGATGGGATGGCCATCAGGGTGCCTGTGGCAGATGGCTCCCTTGTCGACTTGGTGGTGGAGCTGGAGAGGGAGGTCACAAGGGAAGAAGTCAACAGTGCCATGAGGGAGGCCAGCGAGGGCTACCTGAAGGACATACTAGAGTACTGTGAGGAGCCGCTTGTGAGCACAGACATCATAGGCAACAGAGCATCAAGCATCTTCGACGCAGGAGCTACCATGGTCATCGGAGGGAGCATGGTTAAAGTCCTGTCATGGTACGACAACGAAATCGGTTACTCGATGAGGATGGTTGACTTGCTGACCATGATTTAATGAATTCTTTATTTATCCCCTCTCTTCTTTATTTCTTTTATTATGGCTGATGTATTGATACAAGAGATGGACCTGTTCAGTCTCGTGTGGATAGCAATCATCCTGATGCTCCTTGTTCCAATTGTAAAGCAGAGGTTGCTGGAGGTAAACCGGAACAGGCTGCTGAAGCGGATAGAGAGTAAACGGAAGGCCAGGGTTATCACCATGATACACAGACAGGAGAGATTCAGTTTTCTTGGTCTGCCTTTCGCAAGATACATGACCATCGAAGACAGTGAACAGATATTGAGGGCTATCAGGTTAACCCCGGCTGATGCTCCAATAGACCTTATACTGCATACCCCCGGGGGGCTGGTTTTGGCTGCTACGCAGATAGCGAACGCCATAAAAAAGCATCCCGCAGAGGTCAGGGTCATGATTCCCCACTATGCCATGTCCGGAGGCACCTTGATTTCGCTGGCAGCTGACAAGATAATCATGGACGAGAATGCTGTATTAGGCCCAGTGGATCCCAGCTTGGTTCGATGATGAAGATATATCCCGCAGTCTCTCTCTTAAAGGCCGTTGAGAGAAAAGGGGAGAAAAAGGTGGATGACGAGACCCTGATTCTGGCAGACCAAGCCAGGAAAGCAATGAAACAGCTTCATTCCCTGGTATACAGTCTGCTGGAGGGAAAAGCAAGGAAGCAGGATATAGACAACATCTGCAGTTCCCTGACTGAGGGAAAGTGGACACACGATTACCCCCTGAATGTGGAGGACCTCAGAAGCCTTAACCTTAACGTGGAAACTGGTTTGCCGGAGGAGATATATCAGCTGATGGACCTCTACCCGCAACCGATGAGGATTTCCCCCACGGTGGAGTTCATCCAAGAGCCCTACAAGAAACAGCCTCCCTGAAAAACCAGGCATCCCCCTTCACCAAGACAACGACAGGAGGACATGGAATCCTATGCGCTTTATTGTCAACAGGGATCGGTTTTTGCGGGCGGAACAGCGATCAACTTATTCACGGAAAACAAGTAATTCACACAACGCTCTTAATAACGCTATCCCAGAAAGCATCTATCTTCTCTGGGACAGCCTGCCACATTCTTTCTCAAAAAAACGACGCCGAGGTTGGGATTCAACACCCTAAACCGCGGGAGGGGGGGGCATCCCCCCCTCCCCCAGTTTTAAGTTAATCCTGACCCCACCCCCCCAATCCCTTTAAAAAAGAAACAATTATCTCCCTGAATCAAAGCATTCTTTCTCAAAAAAAACGACGCCGAGGTTGGGATTTGAACCCAAGCTCCCGCAAGGGGAACGAGCTTTCCAGGCCCGCGCGTTGGTCCAGGCTCTGCCACCTCGGCATGTATTCATTATTTAGATTTCTTCTTTTTAATTCCTTCCGTCTTCTTCCCTCATCATCTATTTAACTCTCAGCCGCTTTTTTAACGCAGCAACCATGAACGGCAGAGCCAGCGTCGCATCAGAGTCTATTGTGACATAGGTTGCGTCCTCCCTCAGTTTACCCCAACTTATCGCCTCCCTCATTCTGGCACCTGAGAGGCTGCCGTCGAATTCAGCGGCCGTTGTCACATAAACGCTGTAGTCCAAGCCCTCCCTGAACTGATTCCACCAGATGGTGTGGTGTTTCGAGATGCCTCCCCCAACCATGAAGGCGCCTGTCTTCTCTGCATCAAAGACCAGATCCGATAGCTTCTGCTCGTCAAGGAACATGTTAACCTTCAGGCCTCTGCGGGTCTGCCAGAACATCCAGAGCTGTGAACCCACTGCACCATCAAAGAATCCTGGAATGAAAACAGGTATCCTGTTCCTGTAAGCCCAGTATGTCAGTGAATCCCCTCTGTTCTCCTCTTTACCCAGGTGTTTCCCTATCATCCAGACCAGCTCATGGCCGGAGATCTCACTGCGTTCCCGAAATACTTCACTGAATATGGGTTGAAGCCTATCCTCCAACACCATGCCGTAGCTTTCGTTGGGTATGAGGATGTTACCTAAACGGTTTATTTGTTTCCTGTGCAGCTCCCTGTCGTCTAGTTCAAAGCTGCCGTGATAGTATCTCTTCCATAGTCGAGCCAGGTCATGGTCAAGGGAGCCTGTGGTGGTCACAACAACATCAAATAGTTTCTCCTTAACCAGATCCCTCAGAACACCCCGCAATCCCGTGGCCATAACACATGCCGGAAAAGACAGGAACCTTAGACATTCCCTGTCACTGCACATCCTCTCCAGAATGTCCACTCCAAGAGAGAATTTCTTGGCTGTGAAACCCCCTGAAGCCTTCATCTCTCTTATGATGTCGTCCACATCCACGAGGTTTGAGTCTATATCTACTACTTCCTCCATAGCTAATTATTGGAGGCATAATTTAACTACTAAATCATTAGTTACTCTATGGATTCGCGCTTGAGGAACATCCTGGCCTTTTCTCTTGGCTTGTTGATTCTCGCCTACATTATAGGAACCCTGGGTCCCGGGAGGATAATCGAGTCCGTGGCCAAGACAAGGATTGAGTTGTTTCTCTTAGCTGGTTTATTCTATTTAGTCAACGAGTTCATAGCCTCTCTTGCCCTGAAGATTTCCATGGGCGGCTCCCTGTGGGGTGTCTGGATGGCACACATGAGGGGTATGCTGTACAGTAACGCAACACCTGGCAGGGTGGGGTATTATTATACAGCCTTCTCTATCTCCAAGGGAACAAGTAAATCAACCTCAGGTAACATAGGCATTGTTACCTTGATCCAGGGCGTGAATTTCACCATAAAGGTTTTCCTCTGCATCACAGCGTTAATATATATCTCCTCTCTTCTTTCATCAAATGCCTCTGTTAGCTATTTCTTGACTGTCTCCATGGTCCCTGTTTTTATCGTGGCAGCAATAGGCTTAGTGCTCTACACGGATGCGCTGAACAGGGTCATGGAGGGGATTCCCTTGTTGAGGAGGTTTCTGGTTAACGTGGAGTTAATGCAGAAGGCGTCGAAGGAGATGGAACTGAAAACCCTGGCTGGTGTTGTTTTTGTAGCTCTTCTCTCATGGATTTACATGAGTGCTCAATGGTATTTAATAGCTCACTCCCTTGGCGCCGGTATTGATTTCGTCACAGCCTTGTTGCTGCAGCCTCTATTGACTACAGTAATGTTCATCCCTTTATCACCAGCTGGTCTTGGATTTACGGAGGGGGGGAGCGCAGTCCTCTTCAGCATCCTGGGTTTAAGCGAGACTTCTGGTGTGACCTTCATACTGCTGGTGAGGTTCAACTCCATACTGGTTGATTCCATGGGGCTGGTGGACAAGATACTGTTAAACAACAACCCCTCTTAGGTCATAGAATGTGGCATCCCTTATCCTGACATCCACGAACTCCCCTAGAGCATCTCTGGTGGTTTCAAGTATCACGGGCTTGTAGGACTGGTTTCTGCCTACAAGGGAGCCATACCTGCCTTTCCCTGAGACAAGGATCCTCCCCCTCCAACCAATCCATGCTCTGTTCTTCTCCAGCGCGTATTCCTTGAATATTTCGCTCATAACCCTGGACCTGTCTTTTGTTATTCTCGTGGGATGTTGCTTCATTCCTTCTGCCTGTGTGCCTGGTCTGAGCCAGAACCGTGATATATGTAAAACCTCCGGCTTAACCTCTCTTATTAAGTCCACCGTGTTCTGGAATGCCTTATCATCCTCACCGGGAAACCCTAATATAACGTCTGTGGATACTGTGAGGTCGTTGATTTCCTCCCTGAATCTTTCAACGACTGCCTTGAAGTCACTCACCCTGTATCGCCGGTTCATGGCCTTCAGAACCGTGTTGTCTCCTGACTGAACAGGCAGGTGCAGGAACCTGTATATCTTATCGCTCTGGTAGCACTCAACCAGGTCATCCAGCATCTCTCTAGCGTGCTGGGGGTTCATCATACCAACCCTTATCCTGTATGCTCCCTTAATCTTTGTTATCTCATTCAGCAACTCAGGCAGGGAGGATCCTGAATCAAGGCCGTAGGCGCCTGTGTCCTGTGCAGTAATCCACAGCTCCCTCACTCCTTCTCTGAGGGATTCCCTAACCCTCCACAGGATATCTCGCAGGGGGCGGGATTGAAGGCCTCCCCTGGCTTTTCTGGTGATACAGTAACTGCAGTCTCCAGCACAGCCTGAGGCTATGGGTATGATCTCCACCAGCCTGTTCCATCTCCTCTTAGGTAAACCCAGTATGTTCCCTTGCCTGGATATCCTGATAAATCTCTGACCTTTCCTTGTTTCATCAACCGCCTCCACTATGTCTCTGACGTTAACTCCTATGAACGAGAACTCCCTGAATTCCTCTGTTACCTCAGGTTGCGCGGAAGGCATGCATCCTGAGACAACAACTTTTCTTTTTTCTCGCTCCAGCTCTCTGAGTCTCTCCAGTATCTTCTTCTCTGTGGGGGTTTTTACAGTGCAGGTGTTCACCACTGTGACTTCCGCATCATCTGTTATGGCATACCCTGATTTCTCGAGAAGCCCTGTCATGTATTCCGTATCTGCCTTGTTTACCGCGCAACCGTATGTCTCGAAGCTGATCGTCTTCTGGCTCATGTTTTTTTTCTGTTAATGTATTGGTAGCCTAGAATCATTAGAAAGAATAGTGTGAGAATCATGGCGTGTTCTGGGTTCAGGTTCAGCAGGGGTTTATCTTTATCGGCTGTTGTTGTCGTGGAAGCTGAGGTTGTTGTCTGGGATGTTGTTGTCGAAGAGGTTGTTGTCTGGGATGTTGTTGAACAGGTTGTGGTTGTTGTTGAGGTTGTGGTGGTTGTCGAGGTCGTTGTTGTGGTCTCCGCTCCCACGCACACACCTTCAATGCATCTACCTTTACCGCATTCTACGGTGGTTATCCTGCATAGGTTGTTTATGCACGAGTACTCCACTATCATATCCCCGAGACAGATGTCGGTGTAGCTCCCTGTTGAGTCTTTACAGACTCCCTTCTGTAGGATGTTGTCTCCGTTGTCTGTCTCCACGCAGCTCGTAACGCTGCTCGTTGCTATTTCAGCATAGGATACGTCCCTTGACTGGTAGGCATCCAATAATTCAATCTCCATGTCCTCGAAGTAGATTGTGTTCCCCACGAGCAGGGTCTTCTCTGTTTTCGTCTCATCTGGTCTTATGATCTCTAGGACTGCTTTTTTGACCGCGCACCCGGTGCTTCCATAGATTAAGTGGTCTACCTTGAATCTGTAGTTCCTGTGACCTTGGATGTATCCCTTGCTGGTCACCGTTATCTCTCCCTTGGATTCATTCACTGCTTCGCTGCTGTTCGTGATGTTGAAGTTGAGGTAGCTTACACTTTCTCTCCTGTATCCCTTAATGAACTGTGCTCCGAAGCCGTCTATTTTTATGGTCTTATCTCTCTCCATTTTTTTCAGGTATATGTTGTCTCTGGGGTCCCAGATAGTTACGAGAGCGGATTTTATCTCGCAGAATGCGCCTGACTCTATCAATGAGTCAACCCTGAAGGAGTAGTCCCCGTATACTGCATCAAATGAGTTGTTGTTGGCTGTTAGCTGTTGCGGCGTTGCTGTCGTGGTTAGGAGTATTAAGCCCGTCAGGAGATTTAGTTTTATGTTTCTCATTTCCGTACACCATTGAATAACTCAAGGAACAGCTTCCGGCATTCTTTTTCGTCCATCGCGTTTATTATTTTTGTGGTATTGAATTTTTCCATCGCCTTTTTTATTTCCTCTTTGGGGGTGGTTTCTTTTCTGTTCACTGTGGCATGTAATTCCGTCTGGAGTTTTTCTCTGATTTAATTGTATAGCTTCAGC
>JAOZNG010000230.1 GCA_029933895.1 archaeon | reverse complement strand
GGGCAATAGCATAGGAAATCAGTATAACATAGAACCCCACTACCTGTTAACAATAATCTTTTAATATTGTCAAGAGCAAAATAGAGAGTTCGCTGATTTAGAGGAGTGTCCATTATTGCCCGATGATTTAGTGATGATGGAGGGCATCTAACAAAATGATCCTGGATACTGGTTACTTGATGCTAGAAAAAATACAAAAGTTATTACACCAATTACCTGCTTGAATTTACATGCTCTTTTTTTTCTTCATACTACTCTCAACCCAGCCATTAATCATCACACCCTCCAATTTTAAAAGCCTTTCTTTTAATAATATACCTCCCCGTGCAGAAAACCCGCCCAGCCTTCCGTCTCCTCTTATAATGCGATGACAGGGAACCACCAAGGGAAAAGGATTGTCAGCCAGGGCGTTTCCCACAGCTCGTGAACCATTGGGGCACCCTGACTTTTGCGCAAGTCCGCTATATGTTTCAGTTGTCCCGTAAGGTATTCTCATCGCCGCTTTGAAAACTCTCCGCTGAAAGGAGGTTACTAAAAACCAGTTAAGAGCACGTTTATCAAAGATAATCTTCTCACCCGAACAATAGCTTTTAATCTCATCCACCAAATCTTCTTTAGCTGGAGCTCTCACTATCCTATTTCCAAATTCATGTGTAATTCGTTTCAGAAGCTGCTCTTGCTGCGGATACCCGATGAATATCCTTGAAATGCCGCTTTCAGACTTGAGCAAACCACACCAGCCAATTCTTGTTTTAAAAAGTGAATAGCACACAAGAGGGAGCTTAGATTCTTTCAGGCTCATTATCTGTGTTTCCTTTTCTTAAAACAACTATCCCACAGGGAAAAGAGCTCATCACTTTTAAGGATATAGGAACATAAAGCAAAGACAAAAACCCCCGAAAACATGCTCGCACAAAGAGCAATCACATCGTGCATGGGAAAGCTTTTAGAAACAAAGAATTCATTATGACAGGTAAGATACACGACGATGCCCATGGCAACAGAGGAAAGCAAAATCTTTGCTGAAGAAAAGATAACCTTTTTTATGCCCAGCTTTCCCAATCTCATTCTTAAAACAAAAATGAGAATCATTAGATTGAGCATGGAAGAAAGAGAAACCGCCAGCGCTAATCCCGCATGTTTCATAGTTTTCATTAACACTAAACACATGACCAGATTGAACATAATAGAAATCACTGCTACTTTAACGGGCGTCCAAATGTCCTGCAAAGCGTAGAATACATTTGCCACCACCCTCACCCCCGCAACTGCCCATAATCCCACTGCAAACCAGAAAAGTGCTTGAGCTGTCAGAAGAGTAGCATCTGCCGTAAATGCCCCCCTCTGGAAGAGGATGCGAACAATGGGAACCCGTAAAACAACTAAACCAACCATAGCCGGGATAGTTATAAACAGAATTAATCTCAGTGCATGAGACAGAGTGCCCTTCAACTCTTCCATTTGATTGTGAGCAACCTGATTCGACATTGCAGGTAAAGAGGCAGTCGCTAATGCAATACCAAAAAGTGCTAAAGGGAATTGAAATATTCTGTCTGCATAGTAAAGATAGGAGACGCTGCCGGCAGGCAGGAGAGAAGCAATCATAGTAATAATCACTATGTTTACCTGATAAACTGCAGCACCCAGAACAGCGGGTAGCATAAGCTTTGCCATTTTCTTCAGTCCTGGATGGGAGAAGTTAAAACTAAGCTTAAAACCAGCCCCATTTTTCTTAAGATAGGGAATCTGTAGGGCAAGTTGTAGAAAGCCTCCTAATATAACGCCAAAGGCC
>JAOZNG010000229.1 GCA_029933895.1 archaeon | reverse complement strand
GAGGAGGCCGCGGGTTCAAATCCCGCCCGGTCCACTCCCATTTGGGTTCAGAACCTCCTTTCTTTTTCCCACCTATTCCCCCTCTCATCACCTCCAGATACCACTACATACCCGGGCCTTGACCTGTACCACTGATACAAATCCCTCCCCACCTCCATACTCAGCACATCACTGTAAAAGAATTTCATCAGATCATACTCTTCATTATCTCCCCTCTCCTCGGGTAACAGCCCATACAAGCTGTCCAGAACACCACTCTCCCTTAGCTTCAGGAATTCTTCCATATTTCCACCTGCTACCCTCTTCATGTATCTCTTAAAAAGTTCTATCCGCTCCTCCCTCGCCTCTATAACTCTGCAAAGTATGCTCACGCATATTCCTGCAACATCCCCGTCCTTATTCAGAAATGCATGTTGAAGGAATCTTTCGACATGCTTCTTCACCCTCTCCCGGGTCTCATATTCTACAACATCCTCGTTGAGTTGTTCTGTGTTCTCAAAGACCTCCTTGAGCATTCCCAGAGACCACAACAGATCATTCCTGTATTCAATGACATTCTTTCCTCCTTTTATAAATCCTCTCTCGGCCTTTTCAACCCTCCCGAGTATGTCTTTCCAGAAGAGTTCCTTCAACTCCCATATCCTGGTGGTCTGGAGCATTCGTTGATAGTCCCTTTTTGCCATGTCCATCACCCTTGCTCTGCTCTCCTCATCCATATTATCCAGAGCCTTCAAAATTTCCGAGCCTATCCTCTTTTTCCTTGTTCTGTCATCATTCTGACAGTCTAATGTGGATGTGATCAGGTAGAACATCCTTTTTGATGGTTTCTTGAGGTTTTTTCTCTCTTTGGGGAGACTCCCCAGCAGCTTTATTGTTTCGACCAGTTTGACGCCCTCATCGGTGAGGCGGCATATCTTCTTTCTTCCCTCTTTTTTGTAGATGTAAACCAGGCCTGCATGGATTAGGTTCTTAATCTTTTTAGAGATCTGAGGGCGTTCTAGTTGGAGTTTTTTAGCGATAGTGCTCCCATATGGTTCCTCCTCTTCAAACTTTTCAAGCTCATAGATGGCTTTTATCACCTCCCAATGGTTTGCGAGTGCTTTTAGGAGTTGCTTTTCCTTGGAGCTTTTTTTCGTTGTGGTTTCTTCATTCTCATACAACGTTGCCATGTAAGGAAACATTATGATGGGCTACTATATAACATTTATTATTAACTATGAGAGAATAAGATGTTGCATGGACCTTACGTGTGTGCGTGAGAATGCCGGTGGACGTAAAAGGGTGGACATGAGGAGGTTGAAGAAGTTTGTAAGAGAGAGATTCAGGGAGGGATCTCCTCTTCGTGAGGTCATTCTGCAAGAAAAAGACTTTCTGGAACCCAATGAGTTCCTGTATCGCCTTCCCGTTTGGCTCAGCCTTCTGAACAATTACGCTGACCAATAATGATGAGCATGGAGTATAGGAGTAGACAATGGTATGAATGGGTGAAGAGGAAGAAGGGATTTTGAAGAGGTTTCTAAACCCTCCATCGCGGGATATCACATCCTCCTGATAATTCTCTGCATGTGACTGATTCCTGCGAATCAGGTAAGGAGGGGAAGGATAACCTGCCTGAGCCGGGGAAGCCGATATGGAAAAAGGGCCAGGTTGAGCATGAATCCACAAGCCAAAAGGGGGGTGAGCCCATGGTGGAGGGTGAGGTGGAGATGAGGCATTGGGGTGAGAAACGGACATGATCCCCATGGTTTTAAAATGATAATTATGACAAACAAAATTTATTCTTCAAAATAGGAATTTCA
>JAOZNG010000060.1 GCA_029933895.1 archaeon | reverse complement strand
ACGTAAAGCTGGACGGGATGGTTTACTTCAAGACCCTGGAGAAGGGTGATGAGATTACCTTAGACTACATTAACTCAACTGTTTCCCCAAAGGGTTTTTTCCTGCCCAGCAAAGAGAAAATTCTGGAATTCAGCGAATCCAAGGAGAAAGTCAGGGTAGATGGTGATGTGAGCTCTGGAAAGAGGGTTTTATTCGGCATCAGACCCTGCGACGTAAACGCCCTCCTGATTCTTGATTCCGTGGCCAGGGAGGGGTTCGAGGACCCATATTACCTGGAGAGAAGGGATAATACATTAATAATTTCACTGGAGTGTGTTGAGCAGGGGGATGATTGCTTCTGTTCTGTGTTAAACACAGGGCCTTCGCTGGATAAGGGAGCTGATTTAGTCTTTACCGACGTCGGCGATTTTTATCTGGTTAAACCCCTGACTGATGGAGGAAGAAATCTGGTCTCAGAATCTAAATTTTTCAGGAAGGCAGAAGGAATGGATGAGAAAGCAGCTGAAAAAAACAGGGGAAATCGCATTGAACTGATGGAGGAATTGGATTCAAAGGAGTTTGTGGTTGATGAAGAAAAGGTGAGGGAGAAATCAAGGAGGTGTCTTTACTGCTACAGCTGCACATTTATATGCCCAACATGCTATTGTTTTGATGTGGTGGACGGGATGGATTTATATGCAGGGAGGGGTGAAAGAATGCGGTTCTGGGATTCCTGCATGAATCCCTCCTTCACCAAGATGGCCGGCAACTTCAACCCGAGAGACTGTAAGGCTGACAGATTCATGAACAGGATAAACCATAAGCTAGAGTACATGCAAGAGAGGCATGGAGTCTACGGCTGTGTGGGATGCGGCCGATGCATCAGAAACTGTCCCGCTGGGATTAGCATGCTGGAAATCATCAGGGAGGGAGTGAAAAGATGATCAATCCCTACATCCCAAGGAAGGTAGAAATACTTAAGATTTTAGAGGAAAGCAGAGACGTGAAGACTTTAAGATTGGATGTGAAAGGCTTAAGACATAAGCCAGGGCAGTTCATGGAGCTGTCTGTCTTTGGTTACGGGGAGATACCGGTCTCCATAAGCTCCAGCCCCACGATAGAAGACTACATTGACTTGAGCGTGAAGAACGTGGGCAGTGTTACTTCAGCGGTTCATGAAGCAGAGCCGGGGGATACCGTTGGGGTCAGAGGACCCTATGGTAGAGGATTTCCTGTCAAGGAGATGGGTGAAAGCGACCTGCTTTTCGTGGGGGGAGGTATCGGTTTAGCTCCTCTGAGGTCGTTTATAGACTACATAAGGGATGAGAGAGAAGGATACGGGGATGTCTCCATACTCTATGGAGCCAGAACCGCTGATGATATGGTCTTCAGGCAGGAATACGATGACTGGCAGAGCATGTTTGACTTGCATTTGATCGCTGACGTGGAATCTGAGGGATGGTACGGCAGGGTAGGCTTCGTTAACGAGCTCCTTAAAGACGTATCCCATGAAATCAAAAACACTTATGCAATAGTATGCGGTCCCTCCGTAATGATGAAGTCTGTGGTGAAGGACCTGAAGAGTATGCAGCTCCCGGATGAACAGATTATTTTGTCCTTCGAGAGGAGGATGAAATGCGGCATAGGGAAATGCGGCCACTGTAATATAGGGGGCAGGTACGTATGTATCGATGGACCTGTTTTCAGATACAATGAGGTGAGGAGTTACAGGGAGATATGGGGGTAAACTGAATGGATGAAGAGACTATTGTTGTGGTATCGGGTTTACCTAGAAGCGGTACATCCATGCTTATGAAAATGCTGGAGGCTGGTGGAATCAAACCCTTAACTGACAGAGAGAGGGGAGCTGATGTAGACAACCCCATAGGCTATTATGAGTTTGAGCGGGTTAAGAGATTACCGGAGGATGCTGGATGGCTGGATAACGCGAGAGGTAAAGCTGTTAAGGTTCTGGCTGAGCTGGTAAAGCGCCTGCCTGATGAATACCACTATAAGGTTGTTTTCATGCAGAGACGGATTCCAGAAATTATCAAATCCCAGAGGAAGATGCTTGTTAGACGTGGAAAGAACCCTGAAGAGATCCCTGATGAGGAGATGACGCTGCTATTGAGGAAATACCTGAAGTTGATGAAATCCTACATCAGGGACAGAGACAATATGGAGGTCTTATTTGTGAGCTATAATGAGGTCATAGCACACCCCGGAAGAGAGGTTAAGGCTATTAATAGATTCCTCGGCGGGTTTTTGGATGAGAGAGCTATGATTTCGGTAATAGATGAGGACCTGTATCGAAACAGGGTTTAATCATGGGCTATTTCAACGAGTTGAAGAGGGTTCTTGATTTGGTTTCAGAGGCTGGTGAAATGGTTATGGAGGTGTACGGAGGTGATTTCTCCATAGACCATAAGGGGGATGAAAGCCCTGTCACCCGGGCGGATTCGTTGTCGGAGGAAATTCTGTTGGAGGGTTTGGAGAGCTTTGGTTACGGTTTTCTCTCGGAGGAGTCTGGCTTGTCTGGTTCAGGCAACGGAAGGTGTTGGGTGATCGATCCCCTTGATGGAACACAGGATTTCGTTGAGGGAACAGGTGATTTCTCTATCCTGGTTGGTTTATTGGATGAGAGCAGACCTGTTTTGGGCGTCGTGCATGTGCCCTGCTCGGGAAAAAGCTGGTATGCCATCAGGGATGGAGGAGCCTTCGTGGACGGGAAACCTGTTAAAGTCTCTGGTGTCAGCGAGCTGGATGGATGGAGGATGCTGGTCAGCAGGTTTCATTTACGGGAAAAGGATAAACAGGTTGCTGAGTCTCTTGGAGTCTCTTCGTTCATGGAATCTGGCAGCATAGGTATCAAGTATTGCTTGATTGCCTCAGGGGAAGCGGAGTTGTGTGTCTACACAACCTCCAGGCTTGGTTTCTGGGACTGCTGCGCTCCCCAGCTCATACTGGAGGAAGCTGGCGGTCTTGTTTTTGACGTTCACGGTAATCCCCCGGTTTACGACCTTGATTTAAGTCCTTGGAGGATGCAGTACGGCTCCATCGGATGCAACGGTTTTCATAAGAGGGAGATACTTGAAGCAGTGGAGAAGGCTCTGTAGTTAAAGGTCGCAGGATGGTATTCATAGAGGCAAGCATGAACTGGAAGTGGGCCCGCCCGGATTTGAACCGGGGACCTCTGCCTTGTAAGGGCAACGTCATAGCCAGCTAGACCACGGGCCCTGGATAGAGTGAACAACTGATGTATTCCTATTTTTTGATTACGTTGATAAAAATAATAATATGACATTGAAGAAATACTCAGGTGAAGTCTCGTTTTTAACTGTTGATGCAATAATAGTGGAGGATGACAGGATTGTTCTGGTCCGGAGGGGGAATCCCCCATTTAAGGGTATGTGGGCTCTACCTGGAGGTTTTGTGGACTACGGTGAAAGAGTCGAGGACGCTGTGGAGAGAGAAGCGAGGGAGGAGACCGGGCTGATGGTGGAGCACGGGAAACTGTTGGGGGTCTACAGCAAGCCAGACAGGGATCCAAGGGGGCACACTGTGTCTGTTGTGTTCGTGTGCAGGCCCGTTTCCGGGAAACTGGAGGCGTCATCTGATGCCATGGAGGCAGAATGGTTCCGCCTGGATGAGCTACCAGAGCTGGCCTTCGACCACGCAGAGATTATATGCGACTTTATTAATAGCCTGAAAACAAAATAATATACCCTTAAATCAAAAAAAAATGATCAAGTTTTACATACCAGACGGACATCTGGAAGAGAAAACACTACAGCTCTTCAGGCTGGCAGGGTTCGAGATAAGCATGAGCGAGAGGGGATACAATCCACACATAGACGACCCCGAAATAGTGTTGAAACGCATCCGACCACAGGACTTCCCCTTTGTAGTCAGTTTAGGGAAGGGTGATCTAGCTGTTACCGGCTCGGATATAGTGGAGGACTTCCGTCTGGGCAACCCCGGGAGAGGGAAAGAAATCAGGAAGGTAATGGATTTAGGCTATGGAGCCACCAGGCTGGTTACAGCAGTATCAGAGGAGATGCTCCCTGATATTGAATCAATGGAGGACTTCAGGAGGTACTCGGAAAAACTTAAAGAGGAGGGAAAGAAGGCTGTTGTAGCAACCGAGTACTACAACATCACCAAGAAATATCTCCAAGACAATGGAATAGATGCTATAATAGACAAGCCAGCCGGCAAAACAGAGGCCTGGATTATTCCACCGATCCCGGAAGCTGACTTGATTATTGAAACAGTGGAGACAGGGAAAACAATCAGAGAAAACAGGTGCCGCATTATAGACAGGGTGATGGAGGCCAACTCTGTGTTGATAGCGAACAGGAAATCCCTGCAAGACCAGAAGAAAAAAAAGAAAATCGATGAAATAATTGATTTATTCAGGGGGGCCTTGAAGGGTAAAGGCAAAGTCAACGTGTTCATGAATGTCATGGAGGAAGCGAAGCTCCAGCCAGTGCTTGATACATTAAGTGAGTACGTGGAGAAACCCACCATAAACGATCTAAGGGGTGGTGGCTATGATGTTTTCATAGTAATTGATGAGAAAGAACTGAAGTATCTGTTGCCCAAACTAAGGGAGAAAGGTGCCAGCTCTATCGCCATATCAGATACGAGGATGCTGATTGGTTAATTGGCTGTGGATTCCCGGACACAGGATTCCCTCACAGCAGCATCTGTTATGTTACTGCATAGGTTTATGTTCTCTTGGATCATGCTCAGCTCGTAGAAACATTGATCCCTCCAGTCTGAGTCCCCTGCAAGGTTGCATAATGCGGGATCCAATCTGTGCACAGCTAATTCCTTGAAGCAGATGCTCTTCCACTCACCTGAGGTGATTAAATCACATACAGAGATGTTGTTGTTGTTTCTGGCTACCTTTGTGTAACAATACCACCGCCAATCTTCCTCCTCCAGGTCGCATTCAGCAACAAGGGTCTTGTTTTCTGTTGTGGTCTTATAGCAGGATAACTTAGCACGGTAATTCGTCACATATCTGCAGATGTCAGCCTCCAGTTTCTCTAACGCGACAGCATTGTAGCATTCATCTCTCTTGCGCTGGAACATCAGCCGGGAGCAGATGGATTCATTAAGGCGCTTTATGGCCATATTCTTCATGCACTCGTCCATCAACACATCCTGGTTGATATAGGAGCAGATGGATAGGTTGTCTTTATTCATGGCCAGGTCGTTGTAGCAGCCGTATATGTTCTCGGATAGATGGATTCCGTGACATATTGCTTCATCACTCAATAGGACTGCTACATTCCAGAGGCATTCATCCTTCCATTTAGAGCTTATTATTTCCCTGCAGTATTCAGGGTTTCTCTCCCTAACCCCCTCATCCTTGAAGCATTCATCCCTCAGCTGCTCATCTATTATGTCATAGCATACCGTCCAGGGTATGGTAACTCCCGTGGATGATGTTGTCTTGATTGTTGAAGTGATGGTTGAGGTCATGGTTGTTGTTGAAGTGATGGTTGAGGTCATGGTTGTTCTCTCTTTGTTGTCTATGCAGCAGGGGTAGGTGAACAATGCCGCTAGCGTCATCAGCATGAAGATTTTTTTCATTCTACGTTCCGGAGGTGCTAATACAGATTCAGCTTCCCTCTTACCTCAATTATATCGTTTTTTGTCTTCTTTATTCTGGGGTAGCATTCCCTGTATCTCTATTGTATGATTCCATGCGGTGTTTTTTCCCCCCCTCGGATGCCAGTTGCGTCTCTAACTCGAAGAGCCTGTTGAGCAGGGAGGGTTTCCCCTACCGTGCTTCCCTGATATCTCCCTTGACGCTCTTTTTCTCTTTAGATACTATGGGGTTATATTATATTCCTCCTTTGTTATAAAACCATCCTCCAACGATGGGATTAATTTATCAGTAACTCCAAAACAGGTGAGATAACAAAGCCCCAAAACACCCCAGATGAAAGCTATTAGTATCATGGATGATAGCTTCCTCATATCTGTCAAGCCACCACACAAAAGCCGCATATAACGGGATAGGAACGTGTGCTAGTATTAAAGTGAACGGGAGGTACAACATCAAGGAGCCACATTTTTTTGTTTTCATCCGTTTTCTCCCTTTAGATAGATTGTACGGCACGGGAAAGGTATCTCAATATTCTCCTCAGCGAATCTCTCATATACCTTGGTGTTTATGTCATCTGTTGCCTTCAGCTTGTCTCTGAAGGAGTTAACCCATAGGATGAGGAGGAAGTTTATGGATGAGTCAGCGAACTCCTTGAAGTATACTACCGGCTTGGGTTCATTCATCACGTACTCTGATTCCCTGGCGATATCCAGTATTATCCCCTTCACCCTCCCAGGGTTTGAGCCGTAGGCCACTCCGAAAGTCAACCGTACCTTTATCTGCATGTTAGGAAGAGCGTAGTTTGTCACATCCTTTGATACAATCTCGGAGTTGGGTATTATGACGTATGTGTGGTCGAGGGTTTCTATTTTAGTGCTCCTCAACCCTATGTCCACCACCTCTCCCAGGTTATCTCCTAACTTTATCCTGTCACCCTTCACGAACGGTCTGTCCAGTAATATGAAGAAACCTGCCAGCAGGTTGGATATTGTGTCTTTAGCTGCGAATCCTATAGCGAATCCTGCTATTCCGAGGCCTGCTATCAGGGGAGTTATTTCTATGCCATAGAGGTCCAGTATAATCATGAATCCCATGAGATATACGATGAAACGCATCAGCTTGGAGAGAAAGGGTATTGCTTCATCGTCTATGCTGGTCTCCGTCTGTCTGGCCAGTTTTTTCCCGAAGTCTTTCAGGATAACCACGATTATATCTGCTATAGCCAGAGATGCGATAATAACAAGGAGGGTTGTTATGATCCTGAATATAACGTCTGTTGGCTTAAAGAATATGGTTAATGCTATCTGGAGGCCCAGGAGGATTATTATGTAATAGATTGGTTTGTGTATGGACGCTAGTATCTTGTCGTCCAGCTTTGATTTAGTCATGGACACCAGTCTCTGGATGTGTCGGTCTAGCAGGTAGTTTGCTGCCCTGGCTGTTAGAATCGATGCCAGTATTATTAGAATAAAGAGTATAATGTTGTTTTCCAGGGAGCTTCCTCCAAGAGAAAATTGTGTCATAAAATCATCCAAGAACGTGTTGATTGGAGTTTCCG
>JAOZNG010000228.1 GCA_029933895.1 archaeon | reverse complement strand
GGTACACCCAGTGGTGTCGCATTCACCTCCACCGACAACTCTCCCTCCCCCACATCATTCACCGCACTCACCCGGTAATAATACGTCCGGCCGTTCGTAACCCCTGTATCGTTGTACGTTGTAACGTTCCCCACTGTGGTGAGATAAGTCTCACCACCCGAACTCGTACCCCGGTATATCTTATATCCTGTGATCGGCAAACCACCATCTTCCAACGGCGCTTTCCATGTGAGAATCACATATCCATCCCCCGCTCTCGCCACCAAGTTCTGCGGCGCAGAGGGTACAGTTACCAACCATCTCAAAAAAGGATAAGTCACACCGTCAATTATTACCCAAGTATTCACAAAATCCCAACCCGCAGAGGTGAATGTAGTTTTATTCATCATCTCCTCTGTCGTTTTTCCTGTTCCACCTGCACTCGTGGTCTGCCCCGTAGTGTATATGTCCCAGAAACTAGCGGTGGTAGTTCCATCGCGTTTATAACCGACCAATCCGCCTACATTAGATGAGCCGCTCACTCTACCGGTGGCATAAGTGTATTTCACTAACGACCACCAATAACGATTGATCCCAACGAGCCCGCCTACACAGTCATTTCCGGTTACATCGCCAGTTGCATAACTGTTCTCTACAGTTCCTGCATTAAAACCAACAAAACCACCCACATAATTCCCTCCACTCACATCGCATGTAGCATAACTGTTGTTCACCATCACCTCATTGTACCCAATAAACCCGCCCACATTTTGGCCTCCCCTAACGCTGCCCGATGCTGTGCAATTCTTCACCGTTCCGCCATTTGCCCCTATAAGCCCACCTACATTATCACCTCCGTTAACTTTGCTAGTTGCATAACTGTTCTCCACCCTTCCACCATTATACCCAACGAGGCCACCCACATGCCTATCACTTCCATTCGCATCGCATATAGCATAACTGTTGTTCACTGTTCCATATTCAGAACTCTGACCAACAAGCCCACCCACACAATACTCTCCGCTTACCTTGCAAGCAGCATGACTGTTGTTCACCGTTCCATAATTACAACGTCCAACGAGACCACCCGTTACCCGAGGGGCAATCACATAGCCAGTTGCATAACTGTTCTCCACCCTTCCACCATTACACCCAACGAGGCCACCTGCAGATTCGCCCCCGCTCACGTTGGCGGTAGCATAGCAATTTTCAACCCACCCCGTATTTGATCCAACGAGCATGCCAATGCACGCACCCCCCCTCACTTTTCCAGTCGCATTGCAGTCGCTAACAGTCCCCTCATTCCATCCAACGAGCCCCCCTACATTACTTGCTTCGCTTCCACTCACGTCGACGTTCACAAGACAAACGTTAACAATCACTGCACTAGCTGATGTCCACCCGAACAACCCCACCCCCTCCTCCTGCGAGCTATTTATATACAGATTGATTATCTTATACCCTCTCCCGTCAAATACTCCGCTGAAAGGAGAGTAGAAGTTTCCTATCGGGATAAATCCACTTCCTCCATTCCACGTTTTCGTGACTGAAGCATCAATGTCATTAGCAAGTGCATAACGTCCTAATAGGCCCCTGCTTATATTTTGCAAATCGTAAACAGTACGTATCAACATCACCGCATCATAAGGTCCCTCACCACTCTCTACATTACCATCTTCACCGGAAACGCCCACTCCATCAAATACACTCAACACAAGTGAGAACAGCAGTAATCCTATGAAGGCTTTTCCCATCATCATGCCTATCACCTGATAAGGTAAATACAATTCTTTCTTAATAAATATTTTTTTGCTGCCCCTGGGAGGATGTCAGCTTAAGGGTGT
>JAOZNG010000059.1:1558-7237 GCA_029933895.1 archaeon | reverse complement strand
CCTCAAACGACTTCTCGTCATGGATCAGAAGCAGCAGTGCATCAACTCTTCCTGAGAGCATGGATTTCTGGTTATGCTCTTCTAAAAGCATTCGCAGACCAGCCCGCACCATCTCGCTTCTGCCCGAGAAACCAACATCCCTCTTCAGGTCATTTATTTCTTTCAGTAATTGGTTATTTAATGATATGGAAACGATGGTCATGACTACTATTATTAATTTCCTGCATAAAAATACCCATAAATTATTAACTTTTCACTGGTTTATTAACAACTAACCCAAGTAATTAATAACCACAATGAAAAAAAAGGAAACAATCATAGCCATATCAACCCTCATCATCTGCCTTGGGTGCATGGAACAACAGGAAACACAAAAAAAGATTATTGTTGTCACCATACCCCCTCAACAAGAATTCGTGGAAAAAATAGCAGGAGACAAGGTAAAGGTTATTGTAATGGTTCCCCCAGGAGCCAGTCCACACACCTACGAACCAACACCAACACAGATGGCAGACGTCAGCAAAGCAGACATGTATGCCCAGGTAGGCTCTGGACTGGAATTCGAAACAACATGGTTTGACAAGATAAAAGAAACAAACAATAAAATGCTTGTAGTCAACTGCTCACGAGGAATAAAACCGATTCCAACAGGAGACATAGACGAATACGGCAGACCTGACCCACACGTATGGCTCTCACCCAAAAATGCCCAAGTGATGGTGGAAAACATATACGCTGGCCTAATACAATTAAACCCGGAAAACAGAGAATACTATAAAACAAAAAAGAAGGAATACATCAACGAACTGGAAGCCCTCGACAAAGAAATAGAGGCTAAACTTTCAAAAAAAGAAAACAAAAAGATCATGGTGTACCATCCTGCATGGACCTACTTCATGGAGGAATACGGGTTTCAGCAGATACCCATAGAGAAAGAAGGCAAAGAACCCACGCCCCGGGGAATAGCCAGCCTTATAAGCCAGGCCAGGGAGGATAATATAACAGTGATATTCGCTTCCCCGCAGTTTTCAACAAAAAGCGCGAAAACAATAGCAGACGAGATAAACGCGGAAGTAATTCTACTTGACCCACTAGCGAAAGACTATGTAGGAAATCTGGGAAAAATCGCTGGAGAAATAGCAGCACAATGAACGAAGAGATAGTAGCCCTGAGGAATGTGTCTGTTGACATAGGAGGCATTAATGTGCTTGAAAAAGTTAATCTTTCAATCTACGAGAGGGAATTTCTTGGAATAATAGGGCCCAATGGAGGTGGGAAAACCACGCTACTGAAAGTCATTCTAGGGCTTATCAAGCCTTCAGGGGGTATGGTAACAGTATACGGGAATGCCCCCGGGAAAGGGCGGCAGTTTATTGGATACGTGCCTCAGCACAGCCTCTTCGATAAGGAGTTCCCTGTGAGTGTGATGGATGTTGTATTGATGGGTCTTGCGGGAAGAAAAGGTTTCCTCAGGGGATACAGCAGGGACGACAGGGAGAAAGCAATTCAGGCCATCGAAAATGTCGGCATGAGTGGATACCTGAACAAGCAGATAGGTAAGCTGTCAGGTGGTCAGAGGCAGAGGGTGTTCATTGCAAGAGCCCTGGTCTCAGAACCCAGGTTGCTGTTGATGGACGAGCCAACAGCCAGCATCGACAAACAACTCGAGACAGGACTCTATGAACTCCTGGACAGACTCAAGAAAGAAATCGCTGTCGTCATGGTCTCCCACGACATCGGTGCAATATCAGTTCACGTTGACAAGATAGCCTGCCTGAACCGTAGGCTTTATTACCATGACACAAACGAGATAAGTAAAGAAACACTTGAGAAAACATACATGTGTCCAGTGGACATTATAGCCCATGGTGTCCCGCACAGGGTCTTGAAAACTCATTAAAAAAAATGCTTGAGTTATTGGAGTATGAATTCATGAGGAATGCACTAATCGCGGGGGTACTGGCAAGCATAGCCTGCGGGATAGTGGGCAGCTATGTGGTCGTAAAACGAATAGTCTTCATTTCCGGTGGGGTATCACATGCAGCCTTCGGAGGGATTGGGTTAGGGTACTTTCTGGGAATTAATCCAATACTTGGGGCAACAGCGTTCGTGTTGTTATCTGCTTTGGGGATGGGTTTGATAAGCACTAAAACAAAAAGAGAGGACACAACCATTGGAATACTCTGGGCTACCGGCATGGCGATAGGAATCATATTCATAGGTTTAAGCCGGGGATATGCTCCAGACCTATTCAGCTACCTCTTTGGTAATATACTGACCGTGCCATACTCGGACCTGCTCCTTATGCTCCTGCTTAATCTGGTAATTATTTCAGGAGTATATCTATCATATAATGAACTGCTAGCAGTATCCTTCGACGAGGAACACGCGAGAGCCATAGGGGTCCCCGTAGACCGTATAAATCTGTTACTGCTCTGTCTGGTAGCATTAACGGTCATCCTATTGATTAGGGTTGTTGGAATAATACTCGTAATAGCATTACTCACTATTCCCGCAGCAACAGCAAATCTCCTCGTGCAAAACAGCCTCAGGAAGATGATGCTCTTGTCCATAGTATTCGGGGTATTCTACACCATGGGGGGACTGATCCTTTCATATATCTTTGACATAGCATCGGGGGCGACAATAATACTGCTCTCAGTTATAGTATTCATACTCTTTTCGGTGACGGTAAACATCAAGAAAGCCAGCTAGGCAGGTTATCGTTCTGTGTGCAGGAATCCTGTATTCACCTGAGTTAATGCAGGAAACGTGAATCCCGTCAGGAGGCTTCTGTTTTTTCTCCCCTATTTATTTCTTGAGGCATAATATATACTACTGGTTTCTTTATTTAAGGTGTTTTATTGAAAGATCAATCCCCAAAGCCTAAAAAACGTGGCACAGCAGCGTTTATTGGTAACTACCTCACTAACGAGGATGATACAAGCTACTATATGGGCTCGTCTGTTCTGATGCTGTGGAGGAACTGTGATGGAAACAGGACAGTAGAAGAACTCGCTAAACTGATGAGTGAGGAACATACGGACGCACCCGAAAAAGAACACACTCCTGCATTAATTAAAGAAATGCTCGACATCCTTGAGCGGAAAAAACTGATCAGCTACATGAAGTGTAAGGGAAGCTAGACTCCATTAACTTTACGCTTTAATGTATTTTCTCTAACTCAGAAATCAGGGTATTGAATTATGGGATTTATCTTTCAATTCCGAATAAGGTATATGGTCCAAGAACTGGTTTTAACGGAGATACAGTTCATTGGGCTCCTCCTCATAGCCGTACTAGTATCCATAGCAGTTAAATACATCAGGCTGCCCTATACCATAGCACTGGTACTGCTGGGAACCCTAACAGGATTCATGGAATTCCACCCCATACAGCTTTCAGAGGAACTAATCCTGTTCATATTCCTCCCAGCCCTGTTATTCGAGGGAGCAATCAACATAGACTTCGATAAACTCAGGGAAAACCTAGACTTAATCCTGCTACTGGCAGTACTAGGATTAACCCTAAGCGTCCTCTTCGTGGGATACACCCTCCACCATCTGACAGGAATGCCACTAATCTACACACTCATCTTTGGGGCTATGATAATGCCCACAGACCCCGTTTCCGTGCTAGCCTTGTTCAAAAAGCTGGGAGTATCAAGGAAGCTATCGGTTCTTGTGGAAGGTGAATCACTATTTAATGACGGCACAGGTATCGTGTTGTTTGGCGTAATACTCTCGCTGGTTGAAAGCCAAAGCCAACAATTCAGCATCCTGCAAACCATACTGGATTTCTTCTTCGTCGTGCTAGGCGGACTTGTTATCGGCCTGCTTACAGGATACACAGTCTACAGCATATTAAGGCACCTAGACGACCACCTGATTGAGGTAGTCCTAACCGGCATACTAGCCTACGGGACCTTCATAGTCTGTGAAAGCGTCCATGTCTCAGGAGTTATCGGGGTGGTAGCAGCCGGTTTATTGATAGGGAACAGGGGCACGATATTCGCCATGTCACCCACTACCCGGATAGCAATCCAGGATTCATGGGAGCTAATGGCCTTCATAGTCAACTCCCTCATCTTCCTGCTGATTGGCATACAGATACCCATGCAGGGGGTATACTCTCACCTTGAACTGATTATCTACTCCATAGCTGTAGTACTGCTGGCGAGGGCTTTAATGGTGTATCCCCTAACCATGCTACTGAATCTCAAGAAGAAGGCAGGAACCTCCTATAGCTGGATGCACGTCATCAATCTAGGGGGAATTCATGGCTCCATACCAATAGCACTGTTGTTGAGTCTCTCTGGTATAAAATATCTCGAGGAATTATCCTTCATGGTGTTCGGCACGGTGTTGTTCTCCCTAGTCGTGCAGGGACTTGCTATAGAGCCGTTGGTGAAAAAACTTAATCTGGTGGAAAAACATCCCGGGATAGAGGAGTACACCAAACTAATAACCAAAAAGATAAGCGCCCAGCATGCCCTTAACGAGTTGGAGTCCATGAGAAAAAACAAGGAGATACCGTCCACGGTATACAAGAAACTGAAGAATGACTACTCTACGTTACTGGAGGAGCTAGCTGGAGAAGTCGGGGAAATAATAAAGAGATGTCCTGAAATAGAGTTCAACCAGCGAGAGTATTCCAGGAGAAGGATGCTGTTAGCCCAGAAATCAAGCATTCATGAATCACTGAGAAAAGGAATCATAGGAAGTGAAGCTGCATCCCATCTTCTTGAGGAAATAGACGCTGAACTGGAAGAAAAAATCACCACTAACGATTAATCGCTGGATTTATATACTGCACTGCATTAAACAGTTAAACAATGCTCCTGCGCTAGAGAAGGCAGCAGGGAGGTAAGCAGTTAATTTAACCATATTCTAAGTATCTATATCTGTCCAAAAAATGCCTGCCTTAATAGAAAATACAGGTGCTGAAGTATCCATGGGGTTGCATTCCAGAACTATGGTCACAGCCATGGACATCTACGTAAGTGAAAAAAACACATCCGACAACGGACCAGTGGCCTTAATGCAGTTCTGGACACCCTGCGGGGATAAGAACGCTGTTAAGAAGATGATAGTAATCCCCACAATATCAGATCCCTTCCTGGTCGAGAGGGAGTCAGACTACAATGGGGGTGTTATGGGAAGTAGTCTCGGGTTTATGACCCCCTCAACGGATTCCGCCCCCAATACCCCAACCCATGAGAGATACTATTCCATGCTGGAGAGAGATACAGGTGAGTCTTCTGTTCACGAAGAGGGTGGAGTCCATAACCGAGGAGGTCATCAACGAGGTGAGTGGAGAAACGGTTGTAGACTGGAGAGATACAGAATCCGTTTGAGAGATTAGATAAAATGAAGGGTATCCCACTTGAAACCAGGGCCGCTGTACGGCAGATTTTTCTGGCAATAGTTGTTGGTTTACTGGGTGGTGTGGGTTCGATACTGTTCAGGGAGACTATACTAGCAAGCCAGGGATTCTTTTTCGGTTCCCTGCTTAGATCAATATCCTATCAATATGCTGGCTTCAATTTATCAGTGATTCTGGTTCCCATGATTGGCGGCATCCTCGTAGGTCTGTTGTCTATGAAGGTAGCCTCTGAGGTGAAGGGGCATGGTGTACCTGAAATAATGGAGGCGGTGCACATGCATGGGGGTTGGATAG
>JAOZNG010000059.1:0-1548 GCA_029933895.1 archaeon | reverse complement strand
TGGATAAGGAAGAGGGTTGCTTTCACAAAAATAATTGCTTCTGCAATCACTATAGGCTCCGGAGGCTCCGCGGGCAGGGAGGGTCCTATAGCACAGATTGGGGCTTCACTTGGCTCATTAGTTGGTCAAATAACGGGTCTACATGAGAGACAGAGGAAGGTTCTTACTGTTTCAGGGCTCGCGGCAGGTATTGGCGCTACATTCAACGCCCCCCTTGGGGCCGCTATTTTCGCGATGGAGGTGTTGTTCGCTGAATTCGAGGCAGTCTCCGCTACCTCCATTATACTAGCGTCTGTTGTGGGCACAACTTTCGCTAACGCTGTGACGGAGTCTCTAGGGAGGGATTACATAGAACTACGTTTAATGGAAAACCTGGCCCTGAATCATCCCCTAGAGCTATCTTTTTATCTAATCATGGGGTTGATTATCGGTTTATTGTCTATTATCTGGGTGAAGACCTTCTATCGGATAGAGGGATTTTTTGATTCAGTTGATATGCCCCTGTATCTGAAGACAGCCTTGGGCGGTCTGTTGGTGGGTTTCATCGGCGTGTTCACATTAACTGAGATGCCCAACGGCGGTTCGCTGGGTTACGGGATAATGGGTGTGGGCTATGAGGGAGTGAATATGGCTTTGGCGGGCAGTCTCTCACTGAATCTCCTCATCCTCCTTGTTATCCTCAAGATATTCTCCACCTCCTTCACAATAGGTTCCGGGGGTAGTGGGGGGATTTTTTCTTCATCCCTGTATATCGGGGCGATGGCTGGAGGAGCCCTTGGAATCCTCTTCAGCACTTTTGCTCCTGGAATAGCCCGGGTTCCGGAGACATATGCTCTTGTGGGGATGGGCGCCCTGTTTGCTGGCGCCGCAGACGCTCCATTGACTGCTATCGTGATGATTCCCGAGATGAGCGGAGACTATCTCCTCATCCCTGCAATGATGATGGCGTGCATCACCAGCTACGTCGTGAAATCCCTGTTCATGAAAGACACCATATACACCCTCAAGTTAAGGGGCAGGGGTCTTTCAATCGATGCAGATCATGTCCTGAGCAAGATAAAGGTTTCTGATATATATACAAGGGACATGGATGTTGTCTCATATGACTGCACGGTGGGTGAACTAATGAACAAGATGTGGGCTGAGGGCCACATCGGGTACCCTGTCGTAGACGGGAAAGGTGAACTCTATGGAATCGTGACATTCGAAGACCTACATGATGTGAGCAAGGAATGTAGGGTAGCTGATATATGCACAAGGGATGTACTTACTGTGAACGCAAGTGATTTCGTTGACAGGGCGAATAATATGATATTCAAGCATGATATCGGCAGACTGGTTGTGGTAGATGAAGATAACCCCAAAAAAATTACGGGCATTATCTCAAAAACCGACATTTTAAGGGCATATCAGCAATCATTAAGACTTAAGAGGTCTTGGCAGGATGATTGATGGAATATCTTTGGAGAAAATCAAGCAGGTTTCAGAGCTGGCGGTGGAGGCTGCCCTGCTGGAAGTCAATTCTCCTAAGCCGGGGAACATAACACA
>JAOZNG010000058.1 GCA_029933895.1 archaeon | reverse complement strand
GAGTTATCCGCCATATCACTGCCCGACAGAAATGGTCACGTGATTGTTGTTCAAAAATCGGATTCCACCGGCATCTACATACAGAAGGGCTCTGTCTTAATTGAGGGTGATTCATCCCGTAATCTATTAAACGCATGCCATGCCTTCGCCTGCCTCCGAGACAACCTGTCCTGTCCATGGGACCTGGATCTGATATATCATAGATCCAGGGAATGGAAGAGGATTAATGTCTTACTGGATTCAAGACTGGGCGTTGACGCGGTCTCAGGCTACGGTGATTTATTGGGTGCCTTAGGCTACCTACAGGCTCAGACATCAGAGCCTGTTGATTTAAACAATGACGGGGTTATAACCCGTGAGGAGATGGAGGCCTGCATGGAAGATAAAATGCTCTTGATTTTCCCTTACACCCTGAACGGCTCCTCCTGCATCAGCCAGCCCTTCAACAGCGCACTACAGCAGATAAACAGGACGGGGGAGGTCTTTGATTGCTCTACATTGACTCCATCCATACGATTCCTTAGATCAGACACCAACAGGGTCTCTGTTGAGGGCGGGAACATCATCGTGGAAGGCGACGACATACACGTACACACGGGCGCGATACTGTTGAGGGATATAATAGCACCGGAATTCATCTCCAAGCTGTACGGTTTCTAGGCGATTTCTGCTTTATCCTTCAGCAGGAGGTAGACGGCTGCATACTCTGGGATCCTGGTTTCGCCTTTATCCAGCTTGAATCTGTTCTCGTTCATCAGGAACTCTGGCGTGTCTTCCTTCACCTTCACCCTGACTTCGTCATCGCTGAACGCCACCGCGTCAATCAGTGGATTAAATGATTCAAGAAGTTTCACTTTTTTAGCTATGAGACCGCTTCCCCCGTGTAGCGTATCAGGCAACCTGATAAGTCTTGAGGTATCAATGGTAACCATCCTGTCGGCGTCCTCCACCATGGAGACAGCATATCTATCCATAATCCTCCCCCTCATATACTTCGTCAAACCATTCAGTGCATCCCAGTTACCCTCCCTCAGAAGCCTCTGATTAAGCTCCCTGTTCCTGTATAGGATTTCAGCCTGCCTGGTTCTCAGACCGTATTCCCTTCTAAGCTTTTTCATGTCGGACGAAACCAGGTCAAGGGCTACATCAAAAATCCGCTTAGCCCAGCCCGTGTCACCCTCCCTAGGACCCCTTACCACCACAGTGGATGAATCCCTGGAGCGGAAATCTCCCCTGCCTTTCAGGTTCACGCCACTAACAGCCTCCTGGGTGAAGAAACAGTTAAGGTTGAATCCTGTGGCAGTGATGTAGTCGAGAATCTCCTGCCTCTCATCCCGCCCCAGCTCCTTAACCCCCGGAGCTGAGACATGGATGTGATAACCCTTACCTCCCGAGAAGTTGGTTTCTATATATCTCTCCTGTAAGCCAAAATCCTCCAGCAGGAAGTCAACAAGCTTCAGGGCCTCCCCCTTCACCTCCTCAAAGGATTCATCACTCAGATACTCCATCTCCCTGTCCAGGTCAAACACTACTTCAGCACCAAGCCATTCCTTCCTCTCCATGGGCTGGTTTTCCGGGAACCGGTAGAATGCAGACGAATACGATATATAGTAGGGTGCCTCCCGCCCCAAGAAACCCCTCAACTCCTTTTCTGTTTTGAAGGACTTGTGCCTGACCTTGATTTTGGATTCAAGGGTGCCTGTTCCAAACTCCCTCTTCTCTATCTCCTCCGGTGCATTAACTTTGTTTTTCCAGTAAAACTGCTTGAACTTTTTCTTCAGGTAAACCTTGGAGTCGGTGTTCATCTAATAAAATAGGGAGTGAGTGGATTAATAGGTAAGATAGAGAATAAAGGATGAGGAGAATGATGTGAAAAGTATGCCGTAGTGGGTTATATCCCAGAAGCAGGCTATTACGGTAATGCTCAGACCAGCAAGGAGGGTGGGGAAAACAGGGTATCTAGGATTCAAACCCCCCCTCCCCCAGAAGGATTTATTATCCTGCTATAGTCCTCTTCCGAGCTGTTGTATACTCCTTCCTCCATCACTCAATTAATAACACTCCATCACATAAAAATATACCGAGAAATGGACTACGAGAATCTGGGCTTCAGGGCTGGTATAGAGATTCATCAGCAGCTGGATACGCATAAATTATTTTGTGGTTGTCCCTCAGAGATAAGGGAGGAGGAGCCTGATATAAGGATTGAGCGGAGGATGCGGGCTGTTGCCGGCGAGATAGGGGAGATTGATCCAGCCGCATTACATGAATTCCTGAGAGACAAGAGGCTGGTATATGAGGCCTACAGGGATACCAATTGTCTCGTCGAGCTGGATGAGGAACCACCTCACATATTGAATCACGAGGCGCTGGAGATAGCTGTTGAGATATCCCTGCTCCTAAATGCTACCATAGTGGATGAGATGCAGGTGATGAGGAAGACCGTGATAGACGGCTCCAACACCTCCGGCTTCCAGAGGACTATGCTGGTAGCGGTTGACGGTTTCCTGGACACCAGCGAGGGGAGGGTGGGAATCCCATTAATCTGCCTGGAGGAGGATGCGGCTAGAAAGATAGGGGAGGAATCCAATACCACAGTCTACAGGCTGGATCGCCTGGGGATTCCGTTGGTGGAGATCGGAACCAGCCCTGACATCAAAAACCCGGAGCATGCCAGGGAGGTGGCTGAAAAGCTTGGTCTGCTGCTTAGGGCCACGGGGAAAGTCAGGAGGGGATTAGGTACTATCAGGCAGGACATTAATGTTTCAATAAGAGAGGGTGAGAGGATTGAAATCAAGGGGGTGCAGGATTTAAGGCTGATAGCGAAGGTCATACACCGTGAGGTGAAGAGGCAGGTAATGCTTGTTGAGTTGAAAAAGAAACTGGGCGAGAGGGGTGTTAAAGAGTCAGATTTAACAAGGGAGTTAATCGACTTGAGTGAGGAGTTCAGGGAAACCAGCTCAAAGCTTTTCAGGAAGAAACTGGACTCTGGTGCTGGAGTGTATGGGCTGATCCTGCCCGGATTCAGAGGGCTTTTAGGTAGCAAACTTGGACCGGAGCTGGCACAGTACGCTAGAGCGTTGTCGAATGTGAAGGGAATTATCCACTCTGATGAGTTACCCGGATACGGGGTTACAGGAGATGAAGCTGAAAGGCTCAGGGAGAAACTGGGGTTGGAGGAAGAAGACGCCTTCGCGCTGGTTCTAGAGAAAAAGGCGACAGCGGAGAAAGCCCTCGAGGCGGTATATGACCGGTGTCTGAAGTCTCTGGAGGGTGTCCCGGAGGAAACCAGGAGGTCCACAGGTGATGGAGGTACAGAATACATGAGGCCCCTGCCTGGCTCGGCTAGAATGTACCCGGAGACAGATGAGCCGCTGGTTAAGGTAACAGAGAGAGATATCTCCCGGATACGTTCAGGTCTTCCCAAGCAGGCTGAGGAGTTGATGGATGAGTACCTGAAGCTTGGTCTAAGCAAGGAGATGGCTAACCAGCTGCTTAGGTCAGGGTGGAGTCAAGCTTTCCTGTCGCTTGTTGAAGAGTACCCTAACGTTAACCCAACCCTCATGGCATCTACCCTGGTTTCAACCACAAAGGAGGTTAAGAGGAGATTTAATGTGGATGTGGAGCATATAGGTGAAAAACACTTCCGGGATTTGTTCAGCTACCTACAGGACGGGAGAATATCCAGGGACTCCGTGGTAGAGGTTCTGCTGGATTTAGCCCGCAACCCTGCTAAAACTGTGAGGGAGGTGATGGAAGAGGGAGGGGCTGGTGTAGCATCCCGGGAGGAGATAGAGGAGTTAGTTGATAAACTGATTGACGTAAACAGGGACTTCATAGAAGAACAGGGTTTGAAGGCCATCGGACCTTTAACAGGTAAGGTGATGGAGGAATTCAGGGGCCGAGCTGACGGTAAGGTGGTGAGTAGGATAATAAGGGAGAGAATAGGGGAGGTGGGAGGCTAACCCCCTTTTTTATTGCTCTATTCGTATATGTATAGACGACTATTCTCTATTTGACATTTTTGAAAATGGAATACAAGATTAATATATCCAACTCGAAGACGGGGAAGAGTTACCAGCGGGAAGTTAAAGACGAAAAAGCTGAGAGGTTGAATGGTGCAAGAATCGGGGAGTCATTCGATGGCTCCATAGTGGGGTTGAGTGGTTATACGCTTGAGATCACTGGAGGAAGCGATAAATCCGGTTTCCCCATGAAGAAGGGTGTCCGTGGTTCCAGCAGGGTGAGAATCCTGTTGAAACAGGGAACAGGATACCGTCCTGAGAGCAGGGTTAGAAAGAAGAAAACAGTCAGGGGGGAGCGGATAGACGGGGACATAATTCAAATAAACACCAGGGTTGTTAAGGAAGGTAAAAAAAGCATAGAGGAGTTGCTTGGTGCTGGTAAGCCAGAGGAGTCTGGTGAAAAAACCGGGGAGGAACAAAAGAAATAAAATCCAAGAATGCCATCTGATGCTCAGCCCGAGATAAATATCGGTCTCGTGGGGCACGTAGACCATGGAAAAACCACACTCACAAAGGCACTCTCCGGTATCTGGACAGACAAACACTCTGAGGAAATCAAGAGAGGGGTTTCTATACGTTTAGGTTACGCTGACTGTTCATTCTATAGATGCCCTGAATGCGGGGAGCCAGCCTGTTATTCCGTGAAAGAGAAATGCCCTGTGTGCGGCTCAAAAACCGAGCTTCTGCGGAGGGTTTCTTTTGTTGATTCACCAGGACACGAGACCTTGATGGCTACCATGCTCTCAGGTGCTGCTATAATGGACGGCGCAGTCTTGGTTATAGCCGCAAACGAGCAGTGTCCGCAGCCCCAGACAGCAGAGCATTTAATGGCCCTAGAGATACTTGGAGTTAACCGCATAGTCATAGCCCAGAACAAAATAGATCTGGTTTCCAAAGAGGAGGCGAAGGAAAACTATGAGCAGATAAAGTCCTTTATAGAGGGCTCGAACATAGAGGAATCTGTGATCATACCCATAGCAGCCCACTATAACATAAACACTGATGTGTTGATTAAGGCTATTGAGGAATACATTCCAACACCAGAGAGAGATATGAACAAGAAACCCAAGATGAGGCTGGCACGCTCTTTTGACATAAACCGGCCTGGGACAGAGCCTGAGTCAATAAGGGGAGGTGTGGTGGGAGGCTCCATCTATCAGGGCCGGTTCAGGTTAGGGGATGAAATCGAGTTCTCTCCGGGTGTTAAAAAGAAAAACCGTTATCATCCCCTCAAGACAGAGATAGTCAGCTTGAATGCTGGGAGCGCTAAACTAGAGGAGGCACGACCAGGGGGTCTTATAGCTATCGGAACAAAACTAGACCCCTCCTTAACTAAAGCCGATAATCTTTCAGGTAATGTCATCGGGAGCCCTGGTAATGTCCCTGAAGCAAGGGATTCAATAAACCTGGACGTGCATTTACTGGATAGGCTGATAGGGAGCAAGGATGATGTCAGAATCAAGCCGCTGGCGAAGTCCGAGCCATTGATGCTAGCCGCAGGATCCGCTGTTACCGTAGGCGTCGTGGATGACCCCGGTAAGGCTGAATTAAGCCTTAAGTTGCCTGTATGCGTAGAGAGTGGCGACAGGTTAGCCCTGAGCAGGCGATTCGGCACACGATGGCATTTAATCGGCTACGGCACAGTCTCTGATTAAGAAGATGATTACCATAATTATTGACACAAATTTTTTCATGATATCCCATAAAAACAAAATCGACATAATAGGGGGGATAAGGATGCTGGTGAGCGAGGAATACCGGCTTTTAACCTTCACAGGCGTGGTGGAGGAGCTTGAATCAATATCAAGGCGTTCCAGGGGCAGTGATGGTATAGCGGCAAACGTTGCCCTGGAACTGATAAGGAGGGAGAAGATAGGTGTTGTGGAAAGCTCTGGAGACGTTGATGATTCCATGATAAGATACGTGGATAAAGAAGGGAACAGGAACATAATGGTTTGCACGGCAGATGCTGAGCTGAAAAAAAGGCTCAGGGATTATGGCATAAAGGTTATATGCATGCATTCAAAGAACAAGTTAGGGTTTTGTTAAAATGAGCGAAGAAGTCTACATAATAGGGCACATGAATCCGGATACCGATTCCATATGTTCGGCGATAGCGTACGCTGAATTCAAGAAGCAGGCTGGTTTTAGTGGGAATTATATTGCGGCCAGGATAGGTGAATTGAACCCTGAGACAGCCTATGTCCTGAACAGGTTCGGTTTCAGAGAGCCTGTTCTTTTGGAGGATGGCGCGGGGAAAAAGATTATACTGGTAGACCATAACGAGGAGTCCCAGTCCATTGAGGGGTATTCCGAGGCAGAGATTGTTGAGGTAATAGACCATCACAAAATAAACTTCAGGTGTTCAAAGCCCATATTCTACCACAACGAGCCTCTGGGTTCAACGGCAACGATACTTGGTGAGATGTTCCTTTCCCGTACAGAGAGAATAGATAAGGGGGTTGCTGGAATACTTTTGTCTGCTATATTATCTGATACAGTAGTATTCAAGTCAGTGACTACAACAGACAGGGATATTGAGGTAGCGAATAAGATGGCTGAGATTGCCGGGATAGATGATGTAAAGAGCTTTGGCATAGAGGTGAAGAAAGCCAAGTCCTCGCTTAAGGGTCTTTCCGCAAAAGACGTCATCTTCTCTGATTTCAAGGACTTTGACTTCAATGGCAGGAAAGTGGGTATAGGGCAGATAGAGGTGGTGGACAGCAGGGAAGCAGTTGATAGGAGGATGGAGTTCATTGATGAATTAGAGAAAATCAGGCTGGAGGGAGACTATGACCTGGTGGTGTTGATGGTAACCAATATCATGGAGGAGGGTTCGGATCTCATGGTTGCCGGCCTGACGGAGAGGATAGAGAAGGCCTTTAAAGCCAAAGTCGAGAACAACAGGGTATACCTGAAGGACGTTATGTCCAGGAAGAAACAAGTTGTTCCTCAACTGGAGGGGGTTTTTTAGATTAAACTCAAAGAATATAATCTATTGTTTATGGTGGTATAATGTATAAGATACTTACTATCGAGGACACTGTTAGGGTTCCTCCAAGGCGTTTCGTGGAAGACCTGGATAAGGCTATTGTCTCGGAATACGAGATAGCTTCCGCTGGTAGTGTAGATAAAAGCGTGGGCATAATACTTGCAGTCAATAATGTAAAAAAAGTTGGTGAGGGCAAGATTATCATGGGAGACGGTGCTGTGTACTATGACTGCA
>JAOZNG010000057.1:4005-7257 GCA_029933895.1 archaeon | reverse complement strand
TCATAAACGGAGATGGCTTCTTGGAGGTTGTGGTGGGCAGCGAAAACGGCATGATTTATGTATTCGATTTCTCAGGGAGGCAGATTTGGAACTACACGACGTTGAGCGGTATTGTAGCCCCAATCGGTGCCGCAGACCTAGACGGAGACGGCTATGGCGAGATAGCATTCGGCTCCCGTGACCGGGAGATAGTGCTCCTGAACTACCTGGGGCTTCTTTTATGGAGATATAAGACTGAGCAGGCGATGGTAGCGGACCCGGTTAAATTCCTGGATGTTACAGGTGATGGTGTGAAGGAGGTTTTGATGGGGGGATATGCCCTGAGCCTTAACGGAAGCTCTGTGGTGTCTGACTTGCCGGAAACAAGCAGCTTACATGCTATATATGACGGTCAGATTATTGGAGGGAATTATCCCCCCCCATCCATTGGGGACATAAACGGAGATAATAGAACAGAGTTTGTGGGATGGTACAGGACCTCGATTGCTGAAACAAACAGGTATCTCTTTCCTAAGGGAGCTGAAATAGACCTGAAACCTGCGCCGGGAGGAGAGCCGATTAATCTCAAGCATTTAATCATGCACAATCTCTCAGGGGATACTATATGGCGTTATAGCGTACCCAAAACCACCCCTGTTGTGTTAGCTGACCTTGACGGTAACGGTAATCTGGAGATGATTTTCGGCTCCCAGACAGGGGTAGTGTATATAGTCAATAGCACGGCTTATGCGATATGGCATGAGGGGATTGAGGGAGTGCTAGACTCAGGTCTTGCTGTAGCTGACCTAAACCGCGATGGAAAAGCCGAGATTATGGTAACATCACAGGCTGGGGGTTTATATGTCTTCGGCTCGATAGTAGACTCCAACAGCGATGGAGTGATTGACTTCTTCAGCGCAACAACAACCACAACCTCCACATCATCCACGACTACAACAACATCGACAACAACCACAACAACCACTACAACGACATCAACAACAACCACAACCTCCACATCATCCACGACTACAACAACGCAGCCCGATATGGGGGATGCTGCTCCCGTCATTATCGTGGCTGGTGTTGCTGTGATCATCGCAGGTGCTGCTGTAATCTTGGTTATTCTCAGATTAATCAAGAAGCCTAAGAAATCGACTCTTGCTCGTGCAGGAGGGAAGAATTAGAGGCTAGATTTTTATATCTGCATTCCCTAGAAATATCCTACCTGGTTTATTGGGCCTGTAGCTCAGTCTGGTAGAGCACTCGGCTTTTAACCGAGTGGTCGCGGGTTCGAATCCCGTCGGGCCCATGGAGTGAATGAGGGTATAAAATGATTCTTGAAAAAGGTAGGGTTTGTAGAAAGGTCAGGGGCAGGGATGCAGGAAACTACTGTATTGTTCTGGAGGAGCCTGAGGGAAACAGGGTTACAGTAGAGGGTAAAGGAGTCAAGCGTGGTAAAGTAAGCATCAGACACCTTGAGCCGCTTCCTGTTGTCTTGAAAATCAGGAAGGGATCTAAGACGGGAACCATAATCAAAGCCCTTGAAAAGGAAGGCTTTTAAGGAGGAAGATGAGTCTCCATAACCCCGCTAGTGTTCTGGTTAAGGAAGAGTCTGAAACGGATCCACGCTTTGGTTGCTCTCCGGGGGACAGGCCTATAGATGAGTACTTGAGGATGGGTTTCGTGGTCTTGGATAAGCCGGCTGGACCTACAAGCCACCAGGTGGTTTCCTGGATCAAGGGCATATTGGGGGTAGGGAAGGCAGGTCACTCTGGAACCCTCGACCCCAAGGTTTCTGGGGTGTTGCCGGTTGCTTTATTGGATTCAACCAAGTTGCTCAGGATTCTATTATCATCTGGTAAGGAATACATAACCTTCATGCGATTGCATTCCGATGTTGCAGAAGACCGGATCAGGGAGACATTACGGTATCTTCGGGGTGTGATCTATCAGACACCCCCATTGAAGTCTGCGGTCAAGAGACGGCTTAGGAAGAGAGAGATCTATGAATTGGAGGTGCTTGAGGTTAATGGCCGGGATGTGTTGTTCAGGGTTGACTGCGAGGCAGGCACCTACATAAGGAAGCTTTGTCATGATGCTGGTCTGATACTGGGCTCAGGGGCCAGTATGAAGGAGCTACGGCGCATCCGCTCCGGTCCGTTCACGGAGGAGGATTCTGTAACCCTACACGATCTCAAGGATGCCTTCGAGTTCTACAAGGCCGGAGGGGATGAGGGATACCTGAGGTCTGTAGTTTATCCGGTAGAGGATGGTGTCTCGCATCTGAAAAAAATCTGGGTTAAGGATAATGCAATCGACGCTATTTGCCATGGCGCCCCGTTGTATGCTCCAGGAATCTCGAAGTTAATGTCGGGGATAGGGATAGATGAGCTGGTGGCTGTTTTGAGTCTCAAGAACGAGCTTGTTGCCTTGGGGCGGAGTCTTTATTCAAGCGACGACATCATAGCCTTGGATGGAGGCAAGACATTGGATCTTGACCGCGTTATAATGAGGGAGGGCACGTATCCCAGGAAATGGGGTAATAAATAGAGAATCCTATATACTAAATACATCAACTCTTTATGCCGAGGTGGCGGAGTCTGGCTTAACGCGCAAGCCTGCTAAGCTTGTTCTCCTCAGGGGAGCTTGGGTTCAAATCCCAACCTCGGCGTCAGAATATTACTTCAGAGAAAACACGGGTCTTTTCATTAATACTCGGGTCCCTATCCAGTGTCCTTGTTGTATCTGTTATCACCACAGGTTAATGGGCTGGTGGATGCTGCGTTTCAAGATGTTTACAGCAGGGTTTGTTTTCCCATTAAGGCATCAATGCTCAGGTAATTATCTCTTACCCCAATGGTGTAATTCCCTCTCGAGATAAGGTGGTTTATCTCATAGAACCTGGGTTTTTCCCTGGGAAACTTGACCGCAATATAAGCCCTGCCACCTGCTATATCAGCGAACTCCTTAAGGGATAAGACCGCCCCCTTCAAACTAATCTTCTCTCTGCTGGTGGATTTACACTCCACTGACACAACAATCCCCTTACTTAAAGCCAACACATCAGGGACAGTACGGGGGGTGGATCCGGAGCCAGCTGTCCGCAAAGCAGCCCAACCCCTCTCCCAAAACAACCGCACAAGCTCTCTCTCGAAATTAGCGCCCTTAGCGTACCTTTCCATCTTCAAAAAAAAACTAATTCCTGGATAACTCAAGCATCCGGTCAATAGCCTTACCAGCCTCCCTGAGGATTCTCTCAGATATCCTCAC
>JAOZNG010000057.1:0-3995 GCA_029933895.1 archaeon | reverse complement strand
AGATCACCTCTAAGAGAATCCAGTACCTTATCCAAGGTTAACGACTTCATGGGGGGGCAAATCATTGGGGGTGAAACATGATGAAATCTCTTACGAGGTAACTCACGCTTCAGCCTGTAGACCATGCCCTCCTCTGTGCCGATAATAAACTCATCCACAGAAGACTCCCTGCAATAGCTGAGCATGCCGCCAGTGGACTTGATGCCGTCAGCCAGATCCTGAATCCCGGGATTAACCTCAGGGTGAACTATCAGCTCAGCATCAGGGTGCATGCTTTTAGCCATGCATACATCAACTAATGAAAACTGGTGATGTGTCGGGCAGTTACCCCCTTCGGGCACTGCCACAATCTCCTTATCGGTCCGTTTCTGTGCGTAATAAGCCAGGTTCCTGTCTGGACCGAATAAAACAATATCCGAGTCCATTGCTTTAATCATCTCCGGGGCATTAGCTGAAGTGCAGACGCAGTCAGCCAGAGCCTTACACTCAGATGAGGAATTAACGTACAACACAACCTCAGAGTCAGGGTAACTCTTCCTGGACCTCAGTATATCCTCAGGGGATAGCATCAAGGCCATAGGGCACTTGACCAGTAAATCAGGAATCAACACCTTCTTCCCTGGATTAACTATCTTAGCTGTCTCAGCCATGAAATAAACCCCGCAGAATACAATCACCTCGGCGTCGGTTTCAGCTGCCTGCATCGCTAATTCAAGGGAGTCACCAACGAAATCCGCCACATCCTGTATCTCAGGTCTCTGATAGTTGTGGGCTAAGACTACAGCATTCCTCTCTCTCTTTAATTCATCAAGTTCCCTAGAGAGTTCTCTGACATTAGTCACATCATTCATATATAAAATAATAGGATTCAATAAATTAGTATCCGATGATGAACAAGAAAATTGTGTTAGCGGTCTGCGGAAGCGTTGCAGCCATAGAGGCGCCGAAGATTGCTAGAGAATTAGGGAGAAGAGGGTTTGATGTCGAGTGCGTGATGTCTGAGGCAGCTCAGAGGGTTATATACCCCGACGTTATGGAGTGGGCTACCGGGAATAAAGTAATCACTGAATTAACCGGGGGTTTGGAGCATGTAAATCTCTGTGGCATAGACGGGAAAGCATCGCTGTTGCTGGTATATCCATGCACCTCCAACACCCTCTCCAAGACAGCATGTGGTATAGAAGACACTCCGGTAACAACGATGACTGCAACAGCCCTCGGCTCAGGCATTCCAATCGTGATGGCTCCGGCAATGCACCTAGCTATGTACAGGAATCCCTTCGTGGAAGAAAACGTCAGGAAACTCTTAGATGAAGGGGTTCACATAATAGAGCCAGAATGCAGGGGATCCAAGGCAAGAATAGCCGGCATACAGGAAACAATCAAGAAAACATGTGACTTAGTAAAATAGGATGAAACTCACAAAAAAACAGGGGACGGTTCTCGTGAGATACATCAGGGAAACCCTGGAGGAATACTTCAAGGAAAAGACAGTGGACATAGAGGGCTACGTAAGTGAGGATATGAGGGATGTTGTTTCAAGAGAAGTCGCCGCCTATGTGACGTTCTTCAAATATCCGAGCATGAGCTTCAGGGGATCATCTGGCTGTATGCTCCCTATAATGTCCCTCGGAAAAACCATCAAGGAATCAACTCTTAAGGCAGCATTCAGAGACAGGAGATTCATTCCCTTGATGAAAAGCGAGCTAGGGGATACCATCGTGGAACTCTCCCTGCTCAAAGAACCGGTCAAGATCGAAGCCGATAGCTTCTCTGAGTATCCTTCAAAGATAAAGATCGGCAGGGATGGGATAGCTATAGAGTATGGGTATTTTAGGACATTACTGCTGCCGCAACTCGCTGTCAGGATGAAGTGGGATGCTAAACAATTCCTCTCCTTTGCTCTTCTTAAGGCAGGATTAGATCCCATGGACCAGAACAGCAAGATACAGGTCTATCGAATCCAGGCCCAGGTCTTCAGGGAAGAGAAGCCTGGAGGTAACGTAATCGAGGAGGAGTTCAGCTAACTGCTCCGAGAATATTTATTCAGAGACTCCTATTATTTAGGGAAAATGGACTACTATAAAAAAGTCTTTAACTTAATCAGTAAACAACATCTGTGGCGGGGTTCCTGTCTGAACATGATAGCCAGCGAAAACATAACCTCAACCGCTGTGAGGGAAGCAATAATCTCGGATTTCGGTCACAGATACGCTGAAGGAGTGGCTGGGGGAGTGGACGAGAACACAGGGTTAAGGGTGTTCGACCGGTACTATCAGGGAACCAAGTACTTCGACAAAATAGAGGCCCTGGCTATCAAGCTCTCGGAGGAATTATTCCATGCAGAACACGCTAACGTCGTTCCCATTTCTGGTGTGGTGGCTAACCTGGTCGCTTATCACGCTCTATCGGAGAGGGGTGATAGAATCATAGCACTCGGCCTTCTGGAGGGAGGGCATATAAGCCATTGCAAGATAAGTGCAGCAGGTGTTATGGGTTTGAAGGATGTCTCCTACGCATTCAACGAGAGAGAGATGAACATTGATGTAGATAAATCAAAGGAAATCGTGCGGAAAGAAAAACCCTCCATAATGTTGTTCGGAGCCTCCGTGTACCTGTTCCCGCACCCGGTAGGGGAGATGCTGGATGTGGCAAGGGAGATAGATGCCCGAATAGTCTATGACGGAGCTCACGTAGCAGGTCTAATAGCTGGGGGGGAATTCCATGACCCTATAGGGGAGGGAGCCGACGTGGTAACTGCGTCAACCCACAAAACCCTGCCAGGACCCCAGGGGGGGATCATCCTGTGCAGGAAGGAATTAGCGGAAAAAATAGATAACACGGCATTCCCTGCCATGACAAGCAACCACCACCTCCACCACGTAGCAGGTCTCCTGGTTGCTCTGGCAGAGATGAAAAAATACGGGAGAGAATATGCTAGACAGACAATATCCAACGCCAAAGCCCTGGCTCAGTCAATGTACGAGCACGGGATTCACGTCCTATGCGAGCACAAAAATTTCACGGAATCACATCAGATACTTGTGGATGTATCAGACTATGGTGGAGGGTCGGAGATAGCAGACAGGTGCGAGGAAGCTAACATCATACTAAACAAGAACCTTCTCCCCTGGGACACCCTGAGGGATACAGGCAACCCTTCAGGGCTTAGGATAGGGGTGCAGGAGCTAACAAGGTTGGGGATGAAGGAGTCAGAGATGGAAAACATAGCCATCTACCTGAAGCAGTTAATCATAGACAGGGAAAAGCCAGAGAAAGTCAGGGAGGGAGTGGAGGAACTGAAGAAGGAATTCAACAGAGTACACTATGCCTTCCCTTCCCAGAGACAGGCATACGACCAAATCAAGTTCAAGTAATAACTCACCCAAAGATTTCCTCTCCTTTCAGCTCCTGTTTATTACAAAGTCGGGGAGATACAACAAAGTCGAAGAAAGTAAATGAATGCCTATCATACCAAGATATAGAGTATGTAGCCCATAAAGTTGGAGCGAAGAGTTCACCCAGACAACACCCCTGTATAGGTGGGATATGGAGAAACGTGACAATCCCCTTAACATCGAATTGAATCGATAAGGGGGAGGTCAGGTTCCTACCTCAATCTTTACAGGGTCCCCATCCCGTAAACTGTATTCTTTTCTCAGGTTCTTGTCTGAGATAATCTCAACCTCATCCCGGTGATGTGTTCTTTCAGGGAAAACCAGGAAACACTTTATGCTCCAGTCATTTCCCGAAAGGGTTACCGGCACGTACTCCAGTCGGCCGTATACCCTCTTGTCTCTCCTGAAGCCCTCAATAGATCCTGCGGAGTATCTCTTTAATGCTAGACCCGAATCCAGTTTAACGTTGAGTGTTCCATGGAATGGCTTAAATCCAAGGTTTTCAATGAACCTGTTCTCGTATTTCTCCACGTAATAGGCGCCATCTCCCATCCCGGTAACAATGGAGCCCCTGAATACCCTCTTCCCCCCTCTCCA
>JAOZNG010000227.1 GCA_029933895.1 archaeon | reverse complement strand
TTCTCTATATCAGCCTCCTCCGTGCCTGTTGTTATGTGAGCGCATATAGACAGATTCTTCACTAATCCACAGTTCTGCCCCTCAGGGGTCTCATTTGGACAAAGCCTCCCCCACTGGGTAGCGTGCAGGTCTCTGGCCTCGAAATGGGGATGGCTCCTGCTTAGAAGGGAGGATACTCTTCTCTTGTGTGCTATCGACGAGAGATAGTTTGTTCTATTCAGGACCTGGCTTACGCCATTTCTGCCTCCAGTCCAGTTTCCGGTAGCCAGTGCATAACAGATGCTTTCGGTTAAATTATAGCTTCTCACAGCGGTTTTTACGTTCACAACCCTGTTCCTTGCATTCTGTTTCTCCAGCTGATATTTAATGTCTCTGGCTATCTTGTTGAAGCTGACTCTGAATAGTTCCTGCATCAGGTCCCCTGAAAGCCTTAATCTCTTGTTTGAGTAATGGTCTTTGTCATCAGGCTCTCTTTTATCTGAGGCTAGTTCAAGCACTTTCCTGGCCATTATCCCAAGGTATATGGCCTTGGTTCTCCAGTCCTCTCCGTTGTTTCCTATATGCGGCAGGAGGAAGTTGTTGATTACCTGCATAGCCCTAGTCGGCTGGTATTGCTTAGCGTGTCCAGCCCCTGCTCTCTTGCCGAAGTATTCAAAGGCTTCCTCCTCTGTCATGTCGTTGAGTTCCAGATTGAGCAGTATTTCAAGCTGATCCTCCTCATGGAACATATCAAGTATCTCTTCGTTGGTTAACCCCAGGGCTTTCATCAGGATAGTCAGGGGTAACTTCTTGGGTATTCCGGGGAGTGTGGCAAAGAGGGTGCCGTTTTTCTTCCCAGGCCACTTCTCTACAGTGATCCTTGACCTGAATCCCTGCCTTAGGGAGAAGACCTTCCCTATTATACCTTCTTTTCCTGAAACCACTTCCCTGGTGGTTACTATCCTGTTGGGGGCTAAATCCTCTACAATAATCAGGGACCTCTCTGTTCCGTTGATGATGAAGTATCCGCCTAAATCAAGGGGGTCTTCCCCTACCTTAATAAGCTCTTCGTCACTCATATCAGCCAGTAGACAGGCCTTAGAGCGTAGCATTATGGGGAGATGACCGATTTCCACCTCGACGGGGGTGCCTTTTTCGATGAATTCCAGGATTATGGGGGCGGAATAGGTCAGGTTTCTAACATGGCATTCCCAGGGAAACCTTGTCTCCGGTCCCTGGCCGGCCTCGTTGACAACAGGTTTCTCAACTCTTATTCTACCCAGCTCTAGGGTGTAGTCCTCTATGTCCAGCTCAATTTTTTCTTTCTCGTCTATTACCTCCTGCAGACCTTTATCGATAAGCCAGTTGAAGGACTCTATCTGGAAATTAGTCAAGTCCTCTTTTTTTATGAAACTGTTTATCCTCATTATGGACCCACTTCTTTTTTTTCTCTCTACAAGACCTTAATCTCTCACAACAACACGGTAGTAGATGTTCCTACCTACCCCCACTTCATTCCTGGTTATTTTGATTATGTCCCCGATTTTCGCACCCAACCCCGTGATTCCTGGATCGCTTTCCTTTATCTTCGGCAGTTGTCTGGGTGTTACATCGTACAACTGAAGCAATTTCTCAACTTCCTTCTCATCTAACACTTCATGTTTTGGGACTAACTCATTATCCAATTTATCGCCTCTAGAAAAAGTGTGAGTTAAAACCTAGTATTTTCTCTTTATAAATACCCTCAACTAAAAATATTTCTATTCAACCTATAAAAATCAACAACTCCACCCTAAAGGGTGGAGTATGGACTTACAAAGTCGGCAGAATACGACAAACTCGGAGAGGGTTTATCCACAGTGAACAGAACTCGCTTGTACTGCGTCTTTAAAGAC
>JAOZNG010000056.1:4374-7381 GCA_029933895.1 archaeon | reverse complement strand
TCGACAGAAGCGTTCTCTCCTCCGACAGGAGATCCTGGAGATTGATTTCGTCCACATCATTCACAGGCATTCTGGAAACCCTCCCTGAAATCCTCCTTAATTATTCAATTTAAAGTGATATAATAGGTAATATATCAGCGTGCAATAAAACTGTTTTGGTTATAAGATGGGTGACTTAGTGGAGAAAATCAGAGAGATAGAGGAGGAAATCAGCAATACACCATACAATAAGGCAACACAGCACCACGTAGGGAGACTCAAGGCCAAGCTGGCGAAACTTAAAGAGCAGTTGACTAAGAAGAAATCCAGTGGAAGCAGAAGAGAAGGATTTGGTGTTAGAAAGGATGGTGATGCATCGATAGTGCTTGTGGGATTCCCCTCAAGCGGTAAATCAACACTCCTTAACAGATTAACTCAGGCGAAATCCAGAACAGGCAGCTACGAGTTCACCACTCTCGATGCCATACCTGGGATTATGGAATACAAGAGCGCCAGGATACAGATACTCGATCTGCCGGGGATTATAGAGGGTTCATATAGTGGCAGAGGCAGGGGTAGAGAAATACTCTCGATAGTGAGGACAACAGATTTGGTGCTGATTCTGGTGGATGTGAACAAGCTCCAGCAGATAGGGAAAATAAAAAAGGAGTTATATGAGGCAGGTCTCAGGCTAGACATTAAGAAACCAAACATACGAATTAGGAGGGTAGACAGAGGCGGCATAAAAGTAACATCCAGCGTGGAGTTGGGGAATCTGGACGAGAAAATGATTAAAGAAATCCTCTCAACCTACGGGATACATTCAGCGGAGGTTATATTCCACCAGGACGCTACCGTGGATGAGTTAATTGATGTCGTATTGGACAACAGAACATACATCCCCTCCGTAACAGCATTGAATAAGATAGACACCCTCAGCAGTGAACAACTTAGGAGGGTGTTGAAGTCTCTTGATGGAGAGTTTGTACCAGTGTCAGCGAAGAAGGGAATCAATCTTGAAAAGCTGAAGAAAAAAATCTACGGAAAGCTGCATCTCATCAGGATCTATATGAAGCCACAGGGTGAGAAAGCTGATCTGGAGAAGCCCCTGATTATGAAGAGAGGCTCCACAGTAAGAGACGTATGCTGGGCGATACACAGGGACTTCGAAAAAAACTTCAGGTATGCGAGAATATGGGGTGAATCAGCTAAACACCTAGGACAGAAAAAGGGACTGGATCACGTGTTAAGAGACGGGGACGTCGTCAGCATAATAATAAACAAGTAACTCTTTTCATCCATGACAGCCTATACTACCCATACTATACCCGGAAGTCCTCCAGACATGAGAATATGGAAGCCCTCTCCCTCAGGTAATCAATAAGTCTGTGGTAGGTTTCATGCTCACAGAGGGTTCCGGAGTCCCCCAGAAGGATTAGTTTCCTCTTAGCTCTTGTCAAGGAAACATTAAGTCGCCTTAGGTCGGAGAGGAAGCCGATAACTCCCTTTGGGTTGGAGCGCACGAAGGAGACTATGATTACCTCCTTCTCCCTTCCCTGGAAGCCGTCCACTGTCTTCACCTCCAGCTCCTCTCTGACATCTGGAGGAAGATTCCTCCGCAATAAATCCACCTGGTCGTCGTAAGGTGAGATGACGCCGATGTCTCTGGCTTTCACACCCTCCTGCAACAACAAATCCACTATCGCAGAAACAAGCCCAGCCTCCAATGGGTTCTCCTTGGAGGTGGAGCCCTTTCTCGTCCTCTCCCTGGAATCCATACCCTCTGTGTCCAGGTATATAACAGGATTACTTCCCTCCTCAACGCCTAAATCGCTTAACCTGTGGAATTCAACTACGTCGTCTGCAATAAGGTTGTTGTTATAGAATTCCTGGTTGGAGAAATCCATTATATCCCTGTGCATCCGATACTGTATTCGCAGGACACTCCTGATTTCGTCACCATGCAACTTAAGAACACGCTCGAACAGAGTCTTGGAGAGACCTTCCCGCTCAGCCTCCTGGCTTAATATGGTTGGAGGCAGCTGCTTGTGGTCTCCCGCCATAATTACCCGCTTCGCGTGCACTATGGGTATCAGGCAAGAGGGCTCTGTGGACTGAGTGGCTTCATCAATCACCAGTAAATCAAAAAACCTTTCCTGCAACAGCTCCGAGCCGGCGGTTGAATTGGTGGTGCAAACCACATCCACATCCTCAAATATTTCCTCTATGATCTCTTCCTCGATTCTCTCGGCTTCATTGAAGAGGCTGTTGATTCTATCCCGTAGATTAATCCACCCAGCCATCTCTTTAATCTTCTGGGATGAAACACCCCTGAAGCCAGCTCCTTTAGCTGCCATATTCTTTATTTTCTGGTCACTCATCCCCCGCCTCCACTTCATTTGGGGATATGAGTGATTAGCGCGTTCATCCAACAGAGTGAACGCTTTCTCCCTCAGCTGCTGCACCTCCCTGAAGCGTTTATTGTCCTCTATCAGGCTGTCCAGGGTATGTTCCCTCAGCAGGGGTGTTACCCTAGCAGGGTGCCCTACCCTGACGACTTTGGCTCCCACATCAACCAGCTTCTCCAGGAGGTTGTCTACTGCTATGTTGGAATCTGCTGTGGCCAGAACAGTATCACCTCGCTCCACCGCCTGATGGATTACCTCAACGCAGGACACGGTCTTTCCTGTGCCAGGGGGGCCGTGAATCAAATAGATGTCTCTGGCAGAAAGCGCCTTCTCAACAGCCTCCATCTGGTACTCGTTAAGCCTTTGGTTTCTGGCAGATAGATGATTTATTGCCCTGAACCCAGGAGCCCTGAACCCAAGCAGAACAGCCATCAACTTCTTAAGCCTTCCAGTAGCATTACTTGCCATATCAAGGGCCTCAAGCATCCGCTGGAATGTGACGTCATTAACATATAAATCCAGCCGGGAATTACCTCTCAACAGAAATCTTGGGGGGGAGGACTCGAAGGCCACGGTAATAGAGTAGGAGGTTTTGTCTGTTACAGTTGCGGTAGGATTAT
>JAOZNG010000056.1:1496-4364 GCA_029933895.1 archaeon | reverse complement strand
TCACCAGGTCGCCTACTGAAATCTCTGTGTCAGGCAACTCTGCTCCTGTTTTGGTTTTGCTGAACTTCACAATTGTTCTACCACCTAAACCAGTACCCACCCTTCTACCCTTAAGGTCCAAAAGGGCTCTGCCTTTTCTCTCCCTCTCCCTGCCCGACAGGGACTTGATCTCGCGCTCATGCTGGAGCATCTCCTCCTCTCTCTCAAGCTGCACCAGACGCCTGAATTTTTTCACGTATCCATCAACATGCATTAACGAGCTCATCTTGGTATATTATCCCTGAATAGCAATAAATATGAATGAATGTTCTAAAATGCTGAACCGTGTAGTCAGATTAGAGCTTGATGGGAGAAAAATCCATCTGGTGGGTACAGCGCATGTGTCCACGGAGTCTGTTGATCTAGTCAGGAAGACGATTGATGAGGTGGAGCCAGATGTTGTTGCTGTTGAGTTATGCCAGCAGAGACATGATGCGATACTGGACCAGAGGAGATGGGATGATACCGAGATAGAGAAGGTTATCAGGGAAGGTAAGACTTATCTATTTCTGATGCAACTGATGTTGACTAACTTCCAGAAGAGGATTGGTGATGAATTAGGGGTCAAGCCAGGTTCCGAGATGCTGGAGTCAATAAAGATAGCTGAAGAGAGGGGTATAGATGTGGCATTGGTTGATAGAGACATCAAGATTAGTTTAAAGAGAACCCTTGACTTCATATCCCTGAAGGAGAAGTTTAAACTCCTCTACGGTCTGGTTTGGGGGATATTCGGGGAGCGGGAATCAGCTGATGAGTTGATGAAACAGCTTGGTGACAGAGATATAGTCACATCAATGGTTGAGGAGCTTGGGCGAGAGGTTCCCTCCATCAAGAAAACACTGCTTGATGAGAGAGATAGGTATATAGCCAACAAACTGTTGGATATTGAAGGCAGGAGTATTGTAGCGGTTTTGGGTGCTGGACACGTAAACGGGATAAAGAGGATAATAGAGTCAGAGCACGGTAGAGTGAAAAAAGACAGGGAGAGTGAATTAAGAGAGCTTGAGGAAATCCCTGAATCCAGGTCTCTTTGGAGATACATCGGTTATCTGGTTCCTGCATTGGTTGTGGCTTTGGTTGCAGCTGGTTTCTTTTTGGAGGGTGAGGCCTTTGTTTTTGAATCCCTGTTGAAATGGGTTGTTATCAACGGAAGCCTCTCTGCATTAGGTGCTTTAATAGCCTTCGCCCACCCGCTCTCTATCCTGACTGCATTCATAGTTGCTCCACTAACATCCCTTAATCCATTGCTTGCCGCCGGCTGGTTTGCGGGCTTGATGGAAGCGAAGATGAGGAAGCCGAAGGTTAAGGACTTCGAAGGCCTTCTGGAGTTAAACAGCCCAGGAGACTACTGGAGAAACGGTGTCACCAGGATACTGCTGGTGATTGCCTTCGCCAACCTAGGCAGCGGGTTAGGAACCTACATAGCAGGGTTGAGTATTTTCACCAGCATACAGGATGAATTAATAGCGTTACTGCCTATCTAGCTTTTTTATGATATCCAAAACCTTATCAACAGCCTTTCCTGGATCAGCTGCATGTATTCTGTCACCGAATTCCAACTCATCCCTCCCTGACTCCAAGAAATCAGACACCCCCCCGGAGCCTTTAACCACCACCACAGGCTTGTTGTTGCATAAAGACAGACCTATCTCCGAGAGCGTTCCCGCTCTCCCCTCCAGGGATATTATAGCGTCAGCGCAGGAAACAACCAATGAATTCCTTGCATAGCCTAACCCAGTCGACAGAGGTATGTCAACAAATTCATTGGCCTCTTTTTTGTCCAGAGAGGGGAGTATACCAACAGTTAAACCACCAGCTGCTTTGGCGCCCCTGCACGCAGCCTCCATGATACCCCCTCTACCTCCACATAGGAGTATACAATCATTTCTTGCAACATCAGAGCCTATCTCTTCCGCTACATCAAGCGACTCTTTGGAAACAGCATTCTCACTTCCGATAACAGCGATGATTGGTTTCATATAATCAGAGTTTATCTAGTTCAATCAACCGGCTTTCCAGAGCAGACTCCAACGCCTCCCTGTTCTTCTTGAAATCCTCCAGCTTCTTCTTGTAATCGGATTTCTTTTTATTGAATTCAGCTAATTTATCCTTGATCTCAGATTGTTCTTTTATTAGTTTTTCTTTCATACCCTTTATCTCCCCCTCGATGTTATCCAGCTCCTTCTTTCTCTGGTCTTTTTTCTTTTCCAGATCATCTCTAGTAGAATGAAGACTTGCTATGGATTCATTGAGTTCCTTCATCTTCTCCTCCAGCTCAGGTATTTCCTTGTTTATGTCCCCTGATTGTTTCTCAAGATACTCCAGCTCTGACGCACAATCATCTTTCTCTTTTATCATCTTACTGAATTGTTCCTCAATGTCATTTCGCTCCGCCTTAACCTTCTCTATCTCGGCCTCAAGTTCTTTTTTCTTTTTCTCGAGAGCGTCTTTATTGGATTTGATCTCATTCTCCTGCGCCCTGATCTCCTGAATCAACCCCTCCTTCTCAGCCCTCACCTTCCCTATATCCTCCTCCTGCTTGTTGAAACCATTTATCTCGACATTGATATCCCCCACCTGCTTCTCTAAATCAGATATCTGCTCCTCATAAGAAGAACGCTCACCCTCAATCCGATCCAACTCAGATGAAAGACCCAAAATCTTATCCTTTATCTCATTAAACCTGCTCTTAATCTCATCCTTCCTAACAAGCAACTCCTCAATCTCCGCAGTAAACTCCGACTTCCTCCGAGAAAGGGTTTTCTTTTTCTCCCTGATCTCATTCTCCTGCGCCCTGATCTCCTGAATCAACCCCTCCTTCTCAGCCCT
>JAOZNG010000056.1:0-1396 GCA_029933895.1 archaeon | reverse complement strand
CACCTTCCCTATATCTTTCCTGGATGCATCCAGATGCTCTATTTCCTGATTTATTTTATTTAGTTTCTTTTCCATGGGAGTCAGCTCTTCCGTTACCTTATCTATTTCCACCTGGATCCTGGAAACAGCATCCCTCAAAGCCTTTTCTTTCGCCACTAGAGCATCCCTGTCCGCCTTATCGGATATGAGATCTATCTCGGATTTCTCTTTAACCATATCCCCTAGTTTTTTATCAAGCTCCTCTCTCTCAATAGTTAATTCATTGATTTTATCAGCGATTTCTATTTTCTTTTTTTCTAGTTCGTTCTTTCTTTGCTCTTTCAGTTTCTTTGACTCCTTAAGCTCCCTGAATTCTCCCTCCCTCATCTTTCTCTGTTGCTCTATATCCTGCCCCTGCTTATCCAGGCTACTTATTTCCTCGTTGATTTCCTTAATTTGATCCTCGAGTTCTGATATCCGCTCTCCATATGATGAGCTTTCTTTTCTGAATTCCTCTAGTTTATTGGTTAATTCAAGCCTGTTACTCATTATCTTCGTGTATTCCATCTTGATTTCATCCCTCAGTCCCGTGAACTCAGTGATTTTGTCGATTAATTTCTTTTTCTCTTCAGTTAGGATCTCCTGTTTTTCTTTTATCTCTTTCTCCTTTAACCTGATTTCATCCGCCTTCTTCTCCCGCTCCCTCCTCCAACCCTTTATATCCTGTTCCTGTTTAGTCAGATTACCTATTTCCTCATTAATGGCATTAACCTGTTTCTCAAGCTCAGATATCTTCTCATCGTATGAGGAGTGTTTGCTTTCTATTTCATCTAACTCGGATGAGAGCTTGTTTTTTTTATTCATCAACTTATCAAAATCATCTCTAAGCTTATTTTTTCTTTCAGAGAATTTGTTTATGTTTTGGCTTATTTTTTCTTTCTCCTCGGTTAGGATCTCCTGTTTTTCTTTTATCTCTTTCTCCTTTAACCTGATTTCATCCGCCTTCTTCTCCAGCTCCCTCTTCTGCTCCTCTATATTCTGCTCCTGCTTAATCAGGCCACCTATTTCCTCATTAATGGCATTAACCTGTTTCTCAAGCTCAGATATTTTCTTCTCATGTGAGTCTGTCTTATTCTTCATGTCATTTATTGTATTCCCAAGTTCCGTGCGCCTGTTCACCAGATCCCTCATTTCTTCTTCAAGTTTTTTTCTGTTCTCCAGTATCCTGTTTAGTTTATCCCCTATCTCGTTCTTTTTGTTTTGGAGGTCGGTTTTTCTTTTATTGATTTCCAAGATTTTTGATTTAAGGTTTTTTATGTCTTCAAAGCCTTTCTGTTTCTGTTCCATGATTTCCTTCTCTTTTTTATTCAACCCCTCCAATCCCGTGTTTATCTCCTTCTTCTTTTTCTCTAGGCTG
>JAOZNG010000226.1 GCA_029933895.1 archaeon | reverse complement strand
TGTCGAATGTGGAGAATATCATGTTACAGATATGGTATATGTTTATCTAGATAATACCTCAATCTCCAAAGAAGAAATTTGTCGAGGAATTGAGGTGATTTATGAGGAGGGAAACCTTAAAACACGAAATATAACATGGTCATGGTCACCTGAAGTAGGTAGACCGTTGGGTACGTGGGATATAACATGTATAGAGGCTTACAGGATAGCTAAGAAGAACAAAGAAGTGAAAAAGTTCTTGAAAACATTCCCCAAACCTAATGTTGAGGGGTTTATGCTCAGCAATGAATCTGGTATACCTATATGGTGGATTGAGATGGTAGGGGGAAAGAATGATGAGTCCTACTGGGCAAATATTGGGATAGATGCAATAACAGGGGAAATTTTGTATCTCAACGTATTTCCCGTCGGGGATGATTTTCCCTTAGTGTGTTTTTCTGCGATTGTCATAATTATTGCAATTCTCATTACCGTTCTCTTTATAAAGAGGTCTCTTCTCTCCCTCTTATCATCGCTGGAGTTGTACTTTTTTTGATTGGATAGCTGATAGGAGATTATTCGGGGTTCTTGATAGCTATGGGCGTTCTTTCGCCATCTACATTTCGGGAATATTCTTCTGTGCATGAGGTTATTTTATAGACCGATGACCCCCTTACTATTCTGTGAGAAAAAACTGCTGTGCTGGATAATTACTCGTAACTGCTTTCTTACCCGAATTCTTTAGGCGAGATGTGTGGCACATCACACATCAAGGAGCATATTATAGATGAGGAGCTACATCTCAACCTCCCTGAACATGTGTTCCATAGGGGTAGCTCCTACACCTTCACCAAAGATCCTTCTCAGCGCAGAGACAGTAGATTCCAAACGCTATCTCTTTCCATACCCCTCCTCCCTCCGCCTCTTATACTCCTTCCTGTTGTAATCTCTTATATGTCTTGCCCGATACGGTAATCCCAGTGAGCGAGTAGTAGCCCCCTCTACGTATCTTTATAACCAGTTAAATGCCCAACACCTCCAGGAGGGAAGGTGGAACGAGTATCATTCACGCCATCACCATACACCTTACTTAACTTCTTTCTTGTTACCAATGTTGTGGTAGGCATCTCTAATCAATGGGAGAAGATAGTCTTGTCGCTAACCTTCTCGGTGCGATTCGATATGATTACTAGTATTGACGTTCACAGCAAGATAGAGTTTTATCCCTCCCCATTTGACCTTCAGTTGGTGTCTAATCCACTGGCCTCTTTTTGAGACTTTAATGCCTGTACTGTCAACTGCAATCACCATATCCTCATCAAGGTTTTTCAGATTTAGGTGAAGTATCCAAAGAGGAGGCACGTCCGAAGATAGTGGAGTAATGAGGGGTATTCCCCGATTTCACATGTCTGAAGAGGAATCTCGGGAGACCCGGAGTTAGTGGTGGGGTAGAGGGGGTGGATAATAGAGTTTAGCAGTGAATTGGAAGAAGGTGTTAGGGTAATAGAAGGGCCCACCTCTTTTCTCTCTATTCATCCGTTGGATTTCGTCATTCCATGAGAGAGGGAATTCCAGTGAGATAGAATCCGCCTCTTCTAACGAGGTGTTCATTCTATTTGACCCAATTTCTTTTGAGGATATTGACTCAAGGAATAATTTTAAGGGGATAGCACCCTAAAATCCAGAGGTGGTTAAATTGACATCTTCGTAAATCCGGGGGGAAGTTTTATAATAGAAAATAAGTATTAAACATCCAACGCAAGCAGATGGGAGACATAAGAATGAGGTTCAACTACGGAAAGGCAGTGTCAGTTGCAGCGGTTTTAGGCCTGCTGGCGGTTTTTGCCTATATTGCCCTTGAGGACCCAGCCCACGGCGAGATGTGGGGTGGCTCCTATGGGG